>JBIIIE010000207.1:0-5576 GCA_044235135.1 Roseomonas sp.
TCCGCCTTCGCGGTATTGATGGAAATGATGCGCGCATGCGGGTGCGGGCTGCGCAGCACCTTGCCCCAGATCATGCCGGGCATATTGGTATCGGCGGCATAGGCAGCGCGGCCCGTCACCTTTTCCGCGCCATCAGGACGGATCGTGCTTTTGCCGATCCATTTGTTGGACATATCGTTCATCAGGCGGCCCCCCTCATTTCAGCGGCGGTTTCCATGACCGCGCGGACAATCTTGTCGTAACCGGTGCAGCGGCACAAATTGCCCGCCAGGCCGAAGCGCACTTCGGTTTCGGTTGGGTTCGGGTTCTTTTCCAGCAGCGACTTCGCCGCGATCAAAACGCCCGGCGTGCAGATGCCGCATTGCAGCGCGGCCATTTCCAGGAATTTGCGCTGCAGCGGGTGCAATTCACCACCCTGCGACATGCCTTCAATGGTGCCGAGTGACTTGCCTTCGGATTCCACCGCCAGCATCAGGCAGGCGCAAACCAAGCGGCCATCCACGGTGATGGAGCAGGCACCGCAATCGCCCGTGCCGCAGCCTTCCTTCGCGCCGGTCAGGCCAAGCGGGCCGCGCAGCGCATCCAGCATGCTGTCATGCGCGTCGCACAGGAACTCCATCGGTTCCCCGTTAATGGTGGTCGAAACATGCATCTTGGACATTGTTCAGCTCCGGCTGGCGCGTTCGGCGGCGATGGCAACGGCGCGCTTCAGCAGCACGCCGGCAACCTTGGTGCGATAGGCAATGGTGCCGCGCTTGTCATTGATGGGACGGCAGGCGGCGCTGCACGCAGCGGCGGCGGCGGCAATAGCGGCAGGTTCCAACTTGGTGCCGACCAGCGCCTTGGCCGCATCTTCCACCAGCATCACCACCGGCGCCACAGCGCCAAGCCCAACGCGCGCGGCGGTGCAAACGCCATCCTTCATCGTCAGGCTGACACCGCAGCCCACCACGGCGATATCCATTTCCGTGCGCGGGATCATGCGGAGATAGGCATCGCCTGACCCGGCGGGGCGCGCGGGGAGTGTGAAGCTCACCAGGATTTCACCGGGCGCGAGGTTCGTTTTGCCCGGGCCCGCCGGGAAGGCTTCCACCGGCATTTGCCGGCGGCCATTCGGCCCCTGGATGGTCAGCACCGCGCCAGCGGCGACCATGGCCGGCACACTGTCACCCGCCGGAGAGCCATTGCAGAGGTTGCCACCGGGGGATGCACGGCCCTGCACCTGCTTTGATCCAATCAGGTTCACCGCTTCCAAAACCCCCGGCCAAACCTTGCCGAAGCGCGGATGATCTTCCAGCGCTGCCGCGGATACGGCCGCACCCACGGTGAAACTGCCATCGGCATTTTCCGTAATGCGGTTCATTTCACTGATTTTCTTGATATCCACGATCAAGCCGGGGCTGGCGATGCCGGCGCGCATCTGCACCAGCAAATCCGTCCCGCCTGCCAGTATCCGCGCAGCCCCCTGGGCCGCGGCGAAGGCGCTGACCGCTTCATCAAGCGTCTGCGGCGCCAAATATCGAGTATCTGTCATGAGCGTTCCTGTCGTCCTTGCCTTGCCTGTGACACCCTGGGTGAGGGCACCATTCTTCCTCGGGCATTCTGAAAGAGGCAAGGCTATAATGCCGCGCGGGATTGGCATAGCCCCCGGCTGACAATCGGGCGTGATGGGAGGCATGGTCCGGCGGGCACTAAGGAAACCGCATCTGATCCCAGGCCCAAAAAAATGAAGCCCGCCTTGTGGGCGGGCTTCATCCAACGGGCTGCGGTATGGCTTAGGCGGCCATGCGCTCGGCGCTAGGGGCGGCTTCCGCCTCTTCTTGGATGGCGGCAATCAGCCGATCCACTGCGGCGAAGCTTTGCGTGTTCTGTTCAAAGGCAAGCCCAATGCGCCCGTCTTCCGCCAGGATCACGCGCGCGGCCAGGGCGCTACCAGCACCGGCCAGGGCAAGTTCTACCAGGCTGCCCGGGGCGAAGCTGGCCTCACCCTTCAGGCTGGCGCCATCGCGGGCGATTTCGATCAGCGCGGCTTCCTTGGCTGTGCCGCCCTTGGCCGCGATCAGCATCCTGGTGCCGTGGCCATCCACCCTTTCCCAATCGGTGCGCATGCCGGTCAGGAAGCCATCCACCTGTTCGCCCAGCCGCGCGGTGACATCGGCCACGGTTTCCGCCGCCTGCTTCACTGTGCCGCTAGAGGTACGCGCCCCTTCGGCCACATCGGATACCTCCCGCATGGCGCGGGCGGCATCATCATTCTGCCGCGCCACGGATTGCACGCTGGATGAAATGTCACGCGTCACCGCATCCTGTTCTTCGACGGCGGCGGCGATTGCACTTGCCACACCATTCACGCGTTGAATGGCATTGGCCACTTCCTGCACTGCGCCCACCGCATCGCCGGTCGCGGCCTGGATGGCGCTGATCTGCGCGCTGATCTGTTCCGTGGCACGGGCAGTTTGCGATGCCAGGGTCTTCACTTCGGATGCGACCACGGCGAAGCCCTTGCCGGCATCACCAGCGCGGGCCGCTTCAATGGTGGCATTCAGCGCCAGCAGATTGGTCTGGCCCGCGATATCGGTGATCAGGCGCACCACATCGCCAATCTGATCTGCCGCTTCAGCAAGGCCGCGCACGGTGGCACCCGTGGCATGGGCGCGTTCCACCGCATCCTGTGCAGCGCGTGCCGCTTCCGCAACCTGGCGCGAGATTTCAGTGACCGAGGCGGTCATTTCCTCGGTCGCTGCCGCAACTGCGGACAGATTGCTGGAGCTTTGCTGCGCGCCTTCCGCCGTATCAGCCACGCGATTGCGGGTTTGTTCCGTGGCGGATGCCATGGAGATGGAGGCATCGCGCATGCCGCCCGCGGAGTCGCGCAGCCGGTCCATGATGGTGGCGACATTGCCGCCAAACTCCCGCGTCAGGCTTTCGACCAGGGCCTGGCGGCGTTCCCGCGCGGCGCGTTCCGTGGCAGCGGCGGCTTCGAAGGCCGCATTGGCTTCAGCCTGCTGGCGGAATTTTTCCAAAGCTTCGGCCATGGTGCCGACCTCATCTCCGCGGCCACGGCCAGGGATTTGTAGCGCCGTGTCACCCTGGGCCAAACGCCCCATGGCGCTTGCCATGTCGCTCAAGGGATTGGCAATGCGCCGCGCCGCTATCAGCGAAACGGGGATGGTGATGCCAAGCACCGCAAGGGCGGCAAAGCCAATGATGGAAAGCACCTTATCCATCGCCGCGTCAAAAGCAGCGCGCGGCAAGGCGATCATCATGGCGGCGGCAGCATTGCCGCTGAGATCACGTAGGGGCTGCACCGCTACCACATGGGCGCCGCGCCCAGGCACGCCGAGTTCCACACCGCTGATCGCTTGGCCGTCGCGCTGCGCCGCGATGATGGCTTCGGGAATGGCTTCCACGGTCAGTCCTTCCACCGTTGCGGTTACCAGTTTGCCTGCACCAAAAAGCGCCGCTTCACCGCCCACAACCTTGCCGATATCGGCCACGACAGCCGGGGTCAGGCGGGTGGCAACCTTGAGCGTCCCAATGATCTGGCCTGCCTGATCCTTCACGGGCAGCGCCGCGCCGGTAGCGAATTGGCCGGAAGAAGGCGAAACCTCGCTGCCCAATTTCGCAGTTCCTGTCAGCGCGGAAGCCACATCCGGCAGGCGGGACTTGTCATCGCCTACCCGGTTAGGGTCATGGCCGCGCATGATAACGCGCCCCGCTGTATTGGTGACTTCCAGCACCGAAACAGTGGGGTCCACGGCGCGCATGGCCCTGAAGCTTGGCACGAGAATATCGCGTAGCTTGGCGGCATCCCCGGCGGCAAGGGCCGCGATAAGGTCGGGCCGTTGCGCGAAGCCTGCAGCGTAGCCAGCCATGCGTTGGGCGGCATCCTGCAAATCACGCTCCGCAAGGCCAACCGCACGGGTCAGCGCCTGGTCCATCTGTGCCTGATGGTCATTCCTGACCGCCCAAAAGGCACCTGCCGCGGCAAGCAAGGCCGCGAATACCGCCGGCAATAAACCCAGCATGAGCAAGCGGGGGCGGAGCCCCGATAAACGATGCGCTGAAACAGCCATGGAACTCCCTCCAACGAAAGACAGCGCATCATCGTTTGAGGGGGTGAAGAAAAAGTTTCAGTTTTGTGACGGGTGCCGAAGATTGCACAAAATTCAGCTATATCGCCGCTTCACGCAGCATCATGCGTGCGTCGCCATGCCAATTGTTATCAAATCGTTGAAGCCAGCGATCTGCCTGAGTTTCTCCGCTGGCTATAATTACATCAAGCGGGTCAAGAAATAACGCTTCATCCAGCCCGCGCGCATTCATGCCATCGCGCGCAATCGCCAACACATCGCGGCCTACATCGCGCAAGGACCGGCCCTGGATCGTCGCGGTCAGGCCCTCACGTGGCACTGCTTCGCGCAGCGGAATGTTAACTTTAGCTTGACAAACGGATTAACGACAAGAACCTTGCATCACTTCTTTTTCAGTCTCTTTGGAGAGGTTCAGGTGGCGCTATTTTTCCTCGCGGCCGGTTTAGTGTTTATTCTGGCTCGGTGGTTTGGCCTTCGCACCAAGCGCGAGGGCGGAGTAGCTAGTTTAGTGCCCTGTTTTTGGGCCGCCACGGTGGTTGGAGGGTTATCGCTTTTCTGGGCCTTACTGGCTGCCTGGATCAATGCGCGTGAGGCCCATTCCAAGGACGCAATTGTAGCCGCGATAAAGGCGCTCAGCTCACTCGGAAACCATCAGTCGGTCGAACTTATCGGCGGAGCATTGGCAGGCATCATACTTCATGAGGGTTTTCGACGGACCCAAGAGATGAGTGCCTCGTCGGAGGGGGTGTTAAAAAATTCAGCAATTGTCGTGCTGCCCGCCGTCTTGTTCCTTGCGGTAGCACTTTCGTCGCGAGAGGGGGTGTTGGAGCGCATAACAGGTTTGGAGGCAGGCGGGGTCAAGGTGACGATGCAGCCCATGGGCGGGGCAGGCGGGGCGGATGGGATTGGGCAAAGCCGATCAGCAGTGGCCGGGGGCAGCGGCGTCATCCACGATCCTTTCCCCAATCTGCGATTGTTGAGCGACCTTATCAATGATGACGAGCGCAAAGACTTGATCGCGCGTGACCTTAAAATCATTCTTAGACTTTCGGGTAGGGACAGAATTGACCCCGAAGTGGAAAATGTTGTGGAAGCGCAGCGTTATTTCCTGCGCCTGTTCGGACGGAGTCTCGCCTGCCTTACGGAATATGTGAGACTGAGTAATGACAGCCGCCTGATAGCCATTGCCGGCGTGGACATCCCGCTTGGCCTTGTGGTTATTGAGCGCAAACTGGGACAAGCTAGGGGAAGCCTTAATCATCAAGATAAGTCTCACGCCAAACGCCTCCTCAGAGAGACAATATCGCAAAATGAGCGGCTTCGGTGGCGGATGAATTCCTATGTGCAAGTTGGAAGTCCAAATCCAGATAACAGCCAATGCCGTGATGACCATTACGATCAGATAGAGCTCGCCCAAATCTCCGAGGTGTCCGGCGTCAGCGCCTATGGGACCAAATTGGCGATTTGAGTAACGGAGGATTT
>JBIIIE010000208.1:0-5571 GCA_044235135.1 Roseomonas sp.
ATGGTGCTCGGCATCATTCTATGGGCGCATTACGGCAACAAGATTGTGATGTTCCTTGGCCTTGCCGGCGTTTTGGCCATCATGTTCCTGTGGTGGCGCGATGTGGTGAAGGAAAGCCGCACGCCCGGCCTGCATACGCCAATTGTGCGCATCGGGCTGCGCTATGGGATGACGCTGTTCATCGCATCCGAAGTCATGTTTTTCGTCGCCTTCTTCTGGGCCTATTTCCATTTCGCGCTGTTCCCTGAACATGTTTCGGGCGCCGAGGTCGCGATGTGGCCGCCCAAGGGCACGCTCACCTTTGATCCCTTCGATCTGCCCTTCCTGAATACCATGATCCTGCTGCTGTCTGGCTGCACCGTGACCTGGGCACATCACGCGCTGCTGAATAATGACCAGAAGGGGCTGATCAGGGGGCTTACACTGACGGTTTTGCTCGGCGTGATCTTCACCGCCTTGCAGGTTTATGAATACAGCCTGGCGCCATTCAAGTTCTATAATGGTGGGATCTATTCTTCGACCTTCTTCCTGGCGACCGGCTTCCACGGCTTTCATGTGGTTGTTGGCACAACCTTCCTGCTGGTCTGCCTGATCCGCGCCATGAAGGGGCATTTCACGCCGCAAAAGCATTTCGGCTTTGAAGCGGCGGCTTGGTATTGGCACTTCGTTGACGTGGTTTGGCTGTTCCTGTTTGTGTGCATCTATTGGTGGGGTGTCGGCGAAATCGCGCATCACTGATCGGCACCGGGCATTTCCGGTGTGCTGAAATCAGCCCTGCTTGGCCGCTGCCCGCAATGCGGGCGCGGCCATCTCTTTTCCGGGCTTCTGGATATTCACCCGGCGTGCAGCGTTTGCGGGCTTGATCTGCGTGCGCATGATGCGGGCGACGGCCCGGCCATGGCGGGGATATTTCTGGTCGGCGCCATCGCCGTAATCCTCGCGCTTTGGGTGGATGCGCGTTACGAACCCGATTTATGGGTGCATGCCCTGATCTGGCCGGCGGTGGTGCTGTTGCTTTCCTTGCTGGTGATGCGCTTTGCCAAGGCCATGCTGATTGGCTTGCAATGGCGCTATCGCGGCACGAATTGACGCTGCGATGTTTTCCCGTCGCCTACTCTGGCCCGCCTTGGCGGGGCTGCCTGTTCTGATCATCCTGCTTGGGCTTGGCACCTGGCAGGCGCAGCGCCTGGTCTGGAAGACCGATCTGCTGGCGCGCATCGCAGCCGCTGAGGCCGCGCCGCCCGCGCCCTTCAGTGACCCGCCCGCGCCCTATGCCAAGCTGGAAGCGCTTGGGCGCTTTGATCATGCGCGAGAGGCGCTGCTCGGCGTTGAAATCCGCGCCAATCGGATGGGCGCGCGGCTGGTGGTGCCTTTCCTGCGCGATTCCGGCCCGCCCTTGCTGGTGGATCGGGGGTGGGTGCCGCTTGATGGGCTGGCCGGCCTGCCCCGGCCCGAAGGCCCCCAGCGCATCATGGGCTATGTGCGGTTTGGCGAACCTGCGGGGCGCTTCGCCGCGCAGGATGATATCGCCGGGCGGCGGTTCTATCACCATGACCCCGTGGCGATTGGCACCGCTTTGGGCGTGGCTGGGATGGCGCCCTATGGCCTTGTGCTGCTGGGCCAGCCAGGCAAGCTGCCAGAACCCGCGCAGACCCTGCCGCGCCCGCGCAACAACCATCTTGGCTATGCCATCACCTGGTATGGGCTGGCGCTATCCCTGATTGGCGTCTTCGCCGCCTTTGCCTGGCGCAACCGGAAAAAGACCTGAATGAGCAATACTGCCTATGCCAGCCTGAAATCCCGCTTCGCGCGCATCGCCGCGCTGAATGAGGCCGCTGCCATGCTGCATTGGGATGCGAGTGCGATGATGCCTGCGGGCGGCGGTCCCGCGCGGGGCGAGCAATTGGCGACACTCGCGGGCCTTGCCCATGAAATGCTGACCGCGCCGGTAGTGGCTGAGGATTTGGCGAAGGCTGAAGCGGCAGGCGAATGGGATGGTGCGAACCTTGCCCTGATGCGCCGCGCCCATGCCCGCGCCACGGCGCTGCCCACCGCGCTGGTGGAGGCGACCACCCGCGCCAATTCGGCCTGCGAGAAAATCTGGCGGGAAGCGAAAGCACGCGCCGATTTCGCCATGGTGCGCGGGGCCTTGACCGAGGTTGTGGCACTGCAACGCGAAACCGCCGCAGCGCTTTCTGTGGCGCTTGGCATGGCGCCTTATGATGCGTTGATGGATGGCTATCAACGCGGCGTCACCGCGGCCGATGTGGAACCCGTCTTCACCGCCTATGAGGCGTTTTTGGCTGAAGCCCTGCCACAGGCTGAGGAAATTCAGGCGAAGCGCGGTGCAGCATTGCCGCTGGATGGCGTGTTTCCCATCGCGGTGCAGAAGGCGCTGTGCCAGGCGCTCTCGGCGCGCATCGGCCTGGAATATGATCATGCGCGGCTGGATGAATCGCTCCATCCCTTTTGCGGGGGCACGCCCAGCGATGTGCGCATCACGACCTTTTATGATGAAGCGGATGTCGCAAAGGCTTTGCTTGGTGTGCTGCATGAAACGGGGCATGCGCTGTATGAACGCGGGCTTCCGCCAGCCTATGCGCGCCAGCCGGTGGGCGAAGCGGCAGGCATGGCGGCGCATGAAAGCCAGTCACTGATTGTGGAAATGCAGGCCTGCCGTTCGGATGCGTTTTTGCGCTTCCTGGGTGGTGAATTGCGCACGCGTTTCGGCTGCGATGCGGCGGTGGTGGCGCCTGAGAACCTCGCGCGGTTATGGCGGCGCGTCTCACGCGGTTTCATTCGCGTGGATGCGGATGAAATCACCTATCCCGCCCATGTCATTCTGCGCTTTAGGCTTGAAAAGGCGATGATCGAAGGCGCGCTACAGGTCGCTGATCTGCCAGACGCGTGGAATGAGGGTTTGGAAAAGCTTCTGGGTATCCGCCCACCCAATGATGCCAAGGGCTGTTTGCAGGATATCCATTGGCATGATGGCGCCTTTGGCTATTTCCCATCCTATACTTTGGGCGCCATGGCGGCGGCGCAATTGATGAAGGCGGCGCGCGTGGCGGCACCTGGGCTGGATCAGGCCTTATCGGAAGGCGATATGGCGCCCTTGCTCGGCTGGCTGCGTGCCCATGTGCATGGCAAGGGATCGCTGCTGGGCTTTCAGGACCTTTTGCGCGCGGCTACTGGAAAGCCCTTGGACCCGCAGGATTTCATGGATCATTTGCGGGCGCGGTATCTGGCGCATTAGCAAGCTTAGGCGATTTCCCGCAGCATCTTGGCGCGCAGTGCGCGGGCGAAATCACGCCGCGTTTCAGCGACCATCACAAAGGCGCCTGGCCCGCCCATGATGTTGCGCTCATAATGCACATGCAGCGGTTCATTGCCGCGCGTGACTGGCGCGATTTCAATGGCGAGGCCATTGATGGTAATGCCCTGCGCCACCGCGGCGTCGCGCGCATCAGGCGCCGCGATGATGGAACGCATATCCGGCCCATCACCCGCCACATCAATCACGCGCTCATTCGCGCGGAAAGGTGCCGCAGCAATCAAGGCCGCAGCATGGGCAATGGCGTCCCCAATCGCGTTATAGCTTTGCCGTGATCGCGGCGCGGCCAATACGGCATTGGCGAAAACCTGGGCAGAGGCCGCATCACCCACGCGGTGCCAATCCACCACCAGCGCTGCGCCACCAGGGCTACCCCATTCCGTCATGGCAATCGCGATGGCGCGGCGCGGATTGGCGGCGATGGCGGCAAGCACCGCCGGATGCGTGATGGCTTCCGCGATGCCTTCGCGTTGCAGGCGAAACTCATAGGAATCAATGGAACCAGACGCATCCATCGCCAGCACCAGCAGCAAATCCACTTCGGGCGCGGCCTGCGCCTGCGCAGCAGTGCCGATCAGCGCCGGCGCGATAAGCAGACTACGGCGAGGCCATTTCAGCATCAACGAGCCCTTCCCAATAGACGCCTTGCGCGTTCTACCACGGGAAGGTCAATCATCGCACCTTCAAAAGCGACCGCGCCCTTGCCTTCCGCCAAAGCCGCATCAAACGCCGCAATCAGCCGACGCGCGCGTTCCACCTCCGCCGGCGCTGGCCCGTATTCCTCATTCACCACGGCCACTTGCGCGGGGTGGATGCAGGCCGCGCAGCCGAAGCCCAGCGCACGCGACCGCCGGAGTGACGCGCGATAGGCATCAAGATCAGAAAAATCCGCGAATACGCCAATGGACCCAAGCGGCAGGATGCGCGCCGCACGCGCCGCCGCCACCGCCATCATGCCATAGACGTAGAGCGAATCAGCACCCGGCACGGCTTCCAATTCGGTTGAGAGATCTTCCGAACCAACACCAAGCGCTGCCATGCGCGGATCAGCCACAGCAATCGCATGCAAGGCAGGCAGCGCATCTGGCGTTTCCACCACGCCGATGAAGCGCGTATGGCCAAGCCGCATGCCAAGGGCGGCTTCGCGCGCCGCCACCACTTCCGACAAAAGCCTGATATGTTCCGCGCCCATCACCTTCGGCAGCATCAGGCAAGAAACTTCCGGCATGATGGCCGCCGCAATATCCGGCACGGCCAATTCCAAGGGCCGATTGATGCGCACGCAAATCTCCTGCCCATGCGCGGCGATGGTTTTCACAGCGCCAGGAAGGGCCGCGCGCGCGGCTTCCTTTTCACTGGGCGGGATGGAATCTTCCAGATCAAGAATGATCACATCCGCGCCGCGCGTATGCGCCTTGGCAACGAAACGCTCAGCCACTGCCGGAATGAACAGCAAGGATCGCCAGCTATTGGGGTTGGAGGCAGCCATTACGCGAACTCCGCTTCCAGCTTGGCGCAGAGATAGCCATCCTTATCCGCCGCCCAACATTCCATTTTGCCATCCGCCTGCGCCGCGCCGCAGAGCGTCACGGTATCCCCCACCCAAAGCGGGCGGGCGAGCCGTGCGGTGAAACCCACCAGCCGCCCTTGCGCGCGCTTCAGCGCCGCATCCAGGATCAGCTGCATGGTCAGGCCGCCATTCTGCACGGTCGCCTGATAGCCTTCCTCATCCCGCGCATAATCCGCATCATAATGGATGCGATGCGCGTTCCAGGTGACGGAGGAATAGCGAAACACCAGGGCCGACGACAGCAGCACCTTATCCGCCCAAGCCGCGCCCTCAGGCGCGGGCACTGGCGGGGTCGCGGTGGTTTTCTGTCCGGGAGGTGTCGCTTCACGATACATCGCGTCGAATTCCTCAACGGCAATCACCTGGCCGCGGCTTTCGATGGTGTGGCGCATGGTCAGCACCGCCATGCGCCCGGTGCGGCCATGCTTTGGCACAATGGCGGCGACCTCGGCCTTCTTGATCGCGGGCTCACCCACCACAAGCTGGCCATTGATTTTCACACGCCGTCCCGCCCCCATGCGCCGCGGCAGAGGAATAGGTGGCAGGAAAACGCCCTTATTCGGGTGGCCATCCGGGCCGATATCGCTTTGCTTGGCGATATCAGGGAAGAACATGCTGAACCAATGCGGTGGCAGCGCCATGCCCTGGGTGATGCTGGCGGGGTCCA
>JBIIIE010000209.1:0-5532 GCA_044235135.1 Roseomonas sp.
ATCCGCCGCAACAAAGCGATAGCCGCTGCCTTCCTTGGCCAGATAGCCATTGGCCGGGAAGGGAAAATGATAGCCGGTGATGCGGATGCGGTCAGTGGCCACACGGTCAAAAATGCGCCGGCGCGTCGCTTCCGCGGCGACCGCATCGAAATCGAATACAATGTGGAAATCGGGGCGGCGCGCCAGAAGCTCTGGCCGGTTTGAGGTATCGGCCACAAACATCATCTGATCCGCGCCATCGGCGACATGGTAGCAGGTATGGCCAGGTGTGTGGCCGTAAGCGGCAACTGAACGCACACCGGGAATGACCTCAGCATCTGGGCCAATGCGGCGCAGGCGGGCGGCATAGGGGGCCAGGCGCCGCGCACTATTGGCGAAGGTGGCACGCTGGCCTTCGGGGCTGCGCGTTTCATTGGTGGCATCGCCCCACCAGGCAATCTCCGCTTCCGGCACGATCACTTCTGCATTGGGGAAGGCAGCCACGCCTTCCGCATTCAGCAGGCCATTCACATGATCGCCATGAAAATGGCTCATGACCACGCGGGTTACCCTGGCAGGATCAATGCCAGCGGCGCGCATATTGGCAATCATGCGGCCATTGGTCGCAGTTGGGGCGGTGACGCCATTGCCACTGTCGAAAACCACCAAATCCCGACCGGTATCAAGGAAAGTGACGGTAAAGGGAATCACCAGCCGGTCCTGCGGCAGGAAGGCTTCGCGCAATACGGCCTGGACATCCGCCAAGGGCGCGTTGCGCACAAACCCTTCCAGGGGCCGCGCAAAAAAACCGTCATGCACGGTGGTGACGGTGAAGGCGCCCACCTTGAAGCGATAAAAACCGGGCGCCTGGGTCTGCGGTACTGCCGCAGTTTGAGCATAGGGCGCCTTAACCAAGCCCGGCGCGCAGAGCAGGGAAGCGGCTGCCAAAACACCACGACGCTGAAAACCGCTCATAAGCAGCCTCTCTTTCCTAATTGGGGCAAGAAGCAGGCTTGATCAAGCCTGACTGATGACGCTACTACTTTCTTGTTCTTTTGCGTGCAATGGAAAAAATCATTCGTGTCGGCTTCCCTTCCTCCGCAGCCTTCAGGGTTTCTTCGCAAGATCCTTGAGAGATTGACCGGGACAGGATCGTCCCAGGGGTCTGCCCACGGGCTTATGCACCTTCGGTCCGAAGTCGCGCGGCTTGCTGCTTCTGTCACGAAGCTTAATTCTGCCTTTGGCCGGCGCGATGTCGCTTCGGTGAGGGCGCTTTTGGAGAGCGCATCACGCCGCGATTTTGAGGCGGCGGTGCGGGATCGGACACATACGGTGCCGCTGCCAGACGGCACCATCCTTTGTCGCATCCTTGGTCGCTACAAAATATATGTGGATGCCGCAGATACATCCTTGGCGCCGCATTTGATGCTGGAAGGCTTCTGGCAATACTGGATCACAGCGTTCTTGTGCAGGAACCTCGATCGCGGCGAAACGGCCTATGACCTCGAAGCGGGCTATGGTTATTACAGCTTGCTGATGAGCGAATTGGTGGGCGCACAGGGGCGCGTTGTGGCACTGGAATATAATCCCTGGCTTTTCCAATTGCTCAGGCGGAATTTGTCGCTGAATGGTCGCGATGAAACCGTGGTGACGCATCGTCTCATGGTTGCGAAAAAGGCTACTGCGGCCATGGAATTGCCGGCCAGCTTGATCGGCCCTTCGATCGGCAATAGTCAGGCGATGCAGTATCGGCGATCTACTCCCACAAGCTGCGTCGCCCCGGCCATGACCTTGGACGGGCTTGAACCAGGGGCAGCCGATCTGGTGCGGGTTCCCACCCTGGCCCTTGAACAAGGGGCGCTTCAGGGAATGCGGGGCCTGATGGATCGAAGCCCTTCACTGAAAATCATCCTGGAATTTGATTCCAACGGTTGCGCCAATCCGCTAGAAACGCTGAATGGCTTGGCAGCACGCTATCCGCTTCGCTTCATAGATCATGATGGTCGCGCGAAGCCGATAACGGCTGAAGCGATCCTGGAAAAGGGCATTGTCACCCTTTTTCTCTCAAAGCTTGAACCGCGCTAAGCCCGGCTGCGGCCTTGATCATGGCGCAAACGCGCAGGACATGCTGAAGCTAGGCAAGCAGCCGGACCAGCGTTGCAATCGCGGCCATCAGATCATCCGTTTCCATTGCCTCATGCGGGTTGTGGCTACCGTTTTGATTTCTTACCAATAACATTCCGGTCTTTACACCAGCAGCGGCAAAGTTATTCGCGTCATGCGTACCGGGGCTATGCAGGCGCGGCGCGGTGATGCCGCAGGCTTTGGCAGCATCAGCAAGGCGCATTATCAGCCCTGGATCCATCAACCCTGGGGCGGCACTGCTGCGTTCGCCAAGCGTAATCTGCACGCGCCGGCGCGCCGCGACATCCGCCACAATCTCCTGCAACCTGGCTTCAAGCGCCACCAAATGCGCCGCATCATAGGCACGCAGATCAAGGCTCAATTCGAAATCGCCCGAAACAGCGGTGAGGGAATGCCGATCCGCAAATGTGTGAAACCGCCCGATCGTGACGGCCATGGGCCGGCCCGCGGCTTCTTCCGCCAGCCAAAGCCGTTCCAGGCAAAGCGACAAATCCGCCCCCGCCAAAGCGGCATCCCGCCGAAAGCGATGCGGCAGGCCGGTATGCGCATCCTCACCCGTGATGCGAATGAAGGGATGGCGCAGATTGCCCGGATTGGCGAGGCAAATGGCCATCGGCGCATCCGCTTCCACCAATTGCGGCGCCTGTTCGATATGCACTTCCAGATAGGCGTCAATCGTAGCCGGATCGCGCAATGGCCTGCCTTGCCGAAGCCGCATCGGATCGCCGCCCGCCGCCGCGATGCTTTCCGCCAAAGTCTTGCCGGTACGCGCATGGCGCAATTCCAGCGCGCCCTCTGGCAGGCGTGCCAGTAAACACCGGCTGCCAATCAGGCCAAGGCCGAACCAGACCGCTTCCTCACACCGCAGCGCCAGCACTTCAATATCCCGGCGTGGCGTGATGCCCGCAGCGCGCAGTGCTGCAACAACGCCAATGCCCGCAATCACACCCGCCGCGCCATCAAAATTCCCGCCCTGCACAATGCTATCCAAATGCGAACCGATGATGATGGGTGGTGCCTCCGGCTTTTCAGCCGGCCAGCGCAGCGAAAGATTGGCGCCGGCATCAATGCTGGCCTGCATGCCAAGCGCCTCACCGGCCTTCTTTATCAGATCATGCGCGGCATTCTCGCCGCGCCCATAGGCATCGCGGGTGATGCCGGGCGGGTCGGCGCCAATCGCGGCCACGCCATCCAACAGGTATTGCATCATCGGCTTTTGCGCCGCGATTGCCTCATACAATCTCATGCAGCCATGGCCTTTGCATCGTTCAACACCATATCGGCGGCTTTCTCACCAATCATGATGCAGGGCACATTGGTATTGCCGGAAGTAAGCGCTGGCATGATGGAAGCATCCGCCACACGCAGCCCGGCAATGCCATGCACGCGCAGTTCCGCATCCACAACCGCCATTGGGTCGCCGCCCATCTTGCAGGTGCCGACCGGGTGATAGGTTGTCTCACCCACCTGCTTCACCCATTCGATGATCTCTGCATCACTTTGCCGCGCTGGCCCCGGTGCCACTTCCGTCAGGCGCAAGGGCGCCATGGCCGGCGCATACATGATGGACCGCGCAATCTGAATCGCGCGCACCGTCAGCGCCGCATCAACAGGCGCTGAGAGGAAATTGAAATGGATCGCCGGTGGCGCCTTGGGATCGGCCGAGGTGATATGGATATGCCCCTTGCTTTCCGGGCGCATGACATGGGCGTAGCAGGTCATGCCGGAAGTTGCCGAAATGCGCGGACCATTCGGCCCTGCTTCGGTGAAGGCCGGCACCCAGCCCAGCAAAAGATCAGGCGCTTCCAGCCCTTCGCGGGAGAAGACAAAAGCGCGGATCGGCGCTGCCACCGCACCCAACATGCCCTCGCCGGTCAGCGCATAGCGCAAGGCTTGTTCCACCAACCCCAAACCGCGCCCGCGATCATTCAGCGTATAGCCCTTGGCACCGACGGCCCAGCGCGTGCGCGGTGCGTAATGGTCGCGCAAATTCTCACCAACCCCGGGCAGCGCGTGCAGGGTTTCTATGCCCAGCGCCTGCAAGCGTTCCGGCTGACCGATGCCCGACAGTTCCAGCAATTGCGGCGAATTGATCGCGCCACCGCTGATGATGACCTCTCGCCCGGCGCGTGCCTCCTGCACCTCATCGCCCTTGCGGTAGCGCGCGCCAATGCAGCGCCTGCCTTGGAAAATCAGCCTCTCCGCCAGCGCCCCGGTTTCGATATGCAGATTGGCGCGGCCACGGATCGGGTCCAGATAGCAGGCAGCGGTGCTCATGCGCCGCCCGCCGGAGATACTCGCCTGGCTCATGGCGATGCCATCCTGGCGCGCGCCATTGTAATCCGGGTTATGGCGAATGCCGACCTCACCCGCGGCCTTGATCAGCGCCTGGAAAATCGCGTCCCGAGGTTCCGGATTAGTCACCCGCAAAGGCCCATCCTTGCCGCGATAGGTCGCGTCACCCTCGCCCTGATAGCTCTCGATCCGCTTGAAGAAGGGCAACACATCAGCATAGCTCCAGCCGCGATTGCCCATTTGCGCCCAGGTATCAAAATCCTGCGCCTGGCCGCGCACGAAAGCGAGGCCATTGATCGCGCTCGACCCACCCAGAATGCGCCCGCGCGGCACGGGCAGGCGCCGGCCATTGGTGGTGGCTTCCGGTTCTGACGTATAGAGCCAATTCACCGCGGGGTTATTGATCATGCGCGCATAGCCCACGGGAATGCGCGTCCAGCGATAGCTGGCGGGACCGGCTTCCAGCAGCAGCACCTTGTTGCGCGGATCAGCGGAAAGGCGATTGGCCACCACCGCGCCCGCCGAACCGGCGCCGATGATGATGTAGTCATATGCCGCCATGCGCTTCCCCCCTGCTTTCATCGGTATCAACCCATGCAGCGCGCTTCAGGGCAAGCCCTGGGGAAGCCATCTATGGCCATGATGGCGCGGACATGGCGGCGCGATTTGGGGATGGGTCTGGGGCGCGCTAAATAGCCCCATGAACCGCTTCAGCCGACATATTGCCGCCTGCAACAACATCGCCTCCCCTGCCGGCTTCCTCGGCTTTCACATGGCGGGCGTGCAGGTGGGATTCGTGACACCTGAATTGGCCCGCGCGCTGACCTTCCGCCCGCGCGATTTCCATTTTGACCAGCACGGCGTCGCCATGGCGGGCCGGTTGAAGACCGGCGGGGCGCGGAGCGATGCGCTGGCCGCCGCGCTGCCCAGCCTGGCTGAGGGCGGGTTTCTGCGCATCCGGCGCGAAGCCTTTGACGTGCGCCAAACCAGTGATGGGCCGGTGCTGGCCACGCTGGACCGCGGCGCGCTGCCGGCTTTTGGCGTCATGTCCCAGGGCGTGCATATGAATGGTCTGGTGCGGCGCGCGGATGGGCTGCATATCTGGGTTGGCAT
>JBIIIE010000210.1:0-5519 GCA_044235135.1 Roseomonas sp.
GAATCACGAGTAAAGGGCGTGTGCGGTCATGCAGCAGGGCTTCAATGGTGGGGGAAAGGCCATCATCCGCCTCCTCTCGCCCCAAGGTCGAATCGCGGCCCACTACCAGCATGTCATGCCCGCCAGCGGCAGCGAGCAAGGCCTCGGTTGGGGAGGCTTCCAAGGTCTCCACAGTGAAGGGCACGCCATCAGCGGCTTGACGCAGCCTGGCCACTGCGTCCGCGGCGTCGGCCTCAGCCTTACGGAGCAAGGCAGCGTCGCGCCGTTCCTTGAAGGCGGCGGCGCCGGGGGGTACGGCCTCATGCGCGCCGGTCAGGCCGGGGCGATCCATCAATACCGCCGCCGTCAGCGCCGCACCGGTATGCCGCGCGAGCGCGAGCGCGTAATCGCGTGCGGCAATGGCGCCTTCCGTATCATCCAAGGCCAGAAGAATGCTGCGCAACATGGCTTTTTCTCCCCAAAGCGCCGTCAGCGGAGTGTATTCAACCGCCAGTTTCCGCAATTTGCATGAAATGCCACAACAATGCGGAAAACAGTGCGGGCTGCAGCATTTCAGCGCTTTGGCGGAAGATCGCCGCGTGATGATGTCAGGCGTATATCATTTGCGCAAAGGGGCGCAAGGCCACAAGCCACCCAGGGGCATGGCGCGCTCATCTTCCTGCGAGGCACCGGCTTGCATTGTCTTTTTGTCGTGCAACGCCCTGCGAGTGCTGGAGTAAATTTGATCCGGGCGCCGTTTGGAATCTGCCCCAGGCTTATGTTGCCCCTGTCACGTGGATGAACTGCCGCAATGAGGGCTTTGTCCGCAACAAGACTGTGTATATCGCGCTTGGCATTCTGCCGGATAGGACCAAGGAAATCCTCGGCATCCGGTTCGAACATACTGAAGGGGTCAGGCATAACGCTGAAATTTTTTCTTCAATGTCATTATCATGGATGCATAAGCTGGCGTGGGAAAGGGGACCTTGAAGGCGAAGATCTCAGGGGCCGCCCCCAGCCAATCAGCCTTGCATGAAACTCATGCACTCTGAAACCCTCGATAGGTTATTGGAATTGGTTTTGTATTGCGGCGGCAGGTGCGCGCAGCATTTTCAAGATTCTGAACATGCACATCCAAGCCAGGTTCAGCTTGCCGAACAACATCATGGGCTGAGGTGTGTCAAAGCATTGGAATCACGCCACCTTTCCACTCGGCTTGGGGTGCTGATCGCCGTCATTTGCTTCCTTGCCTATGCGGCCATGGCACAGCAGGTCAGCTGCAAAGTAAAGAAGTGTTGCTCTGTCAGCATCGACTTTTTTGAACTGCCGTTGCGGCGATTGCTGAGCGCCGCGTCTGCCTCAATTACAAGGTTTTCTTCCATCTCGGCAGCCGGCATACGCTCCAAAAAGGTCTTCTTCGGATTATCCATCATGCAGCCCTTGGCGAATAAGTCCTGGGGGTCACGCTCAGCCAAAAAACTGGTCCAGCAAGGCTTTGCCGATTGCCATATCTATGGGTCCTTCCATTCTTTCTATATGATCCCACGCACAAGCTTAGTGATAGGCCCGCACACCCCGCAGGCTTTTTTCCCGCCTCAGCCAAGATCATCTCATGGTGCAAACAACGCAGAAATATCGGTTATTGTAACATTGCCCATAAGGATCAGATCATCGCCCGCGCCGCCAATAACGGTATTGGCCAGGCCATTGCCGATCAGCATAGCATTGCCCGTAGTAGCGGTGATGGTGATGCCGGAAATGCCCTCGGCGATGCGGAGATGCTCCACATGATCGGGCAGGGTGAAGCTGACCGAGGTGATGATGGTATCCGCGCCACCGCCGTCAGCTTCAAGAATCACATCGGCCAGTTCCGAGACGTAGAAAAGATCATTCCCCGCACCCCCGGTGAGCGTGTCATTCCCTGCAGCGCCCTCCAGGGTGTCATCGCCCGCACCGCCATCCAGCCTGTCAGCGCCCGCACCGCCAAAAAGCGCATTGGCAAGACCATCGCCCAGAAGGTAGTCATTGCCGGCGCCACCAAGGGCGTTTTCCACCCCGGAAAGCACATCCCTGCCCGCGGCACCGCTGGTCCTGCCCGTGGCCAGGTTCACTGTGACTGCCTGGGTCGTCGTCAGCTCTGCATAGCTCACCCAATCCTGGCCAATACCACCATTCAATGTGTCATTGCCGCTGCCACCAGCGAGCGTGTCGGCATCGTCACCACCATCCAAACGATCATGGCCGGCTCCACCAACCAGGCTATCATTACCCGTGCTACCCTGCAGCGTGTCAGCCAAGCTGCCGCCCGTCAGCACATTCGCCAGCGTATTGCCGATGATCGAGAAGGCCAGACCCGCCATATCCCCCGTAACATTTTCGATGTCCTGCCCGCCCAGGCTGATCGTGGTATGGCGCAACAGAATCAGGTCTATCCCCTGACCGACTTCCTCAAAGACCACATCACCATCGCCCACAATGAAGACATCATCGCCATCGCCGCCCCAGATGGTATCCGCGCCATCGCCGCCATCCAGCGTGTCATTGCCAACTGCGCTGTTCAGCCGATCATTCCCCGCGCCGCCAGACAGCCAATTGGCGAAATCATCACCCAGCAGGCTATCATCGCCAGCGCCAGCAATGGCGTTTTCGATGCTGAACAGCAAGTCAACGCCATGCGCCCCATTGGTAGAGCCCGCCACAAGATCAATTGTGACTGACGCCATGGCTGAGGCGAAGCCAACCCAATCGCTGCCGTCACCGCCATCCAAGCTATCCGCACCGGCATTGCCATGAAGCGTGTCGTCTCCATCACCGCCGAATAATTCATTTCCGTTGGCATTGCCGATCAGAAGCTCATTTCCATCAGTGCCAAATCCTCGGATTGCCTCGCTGGATTCCAGCAGGATCAAAGCCTCAACCCCCGGGGGAAGGTAATAACTGATCGCAGCAGAAATCGTATCCGCGCCTTCTGCGGGGTTTTCAATCACCAGATCATCGGCGCCCATACCGACATAGAAGTCGTTGCCGCGACCACCTTCCAGGATATTCAATCCACTTCCACCGCCGAGCGTATCATCCCCATTGCCGCCCAACAGGTAATCATCACCTGCCTGTCCATAAAGGGAATCATTGCCGGCGCCGGAAAAAAGCTGATTATCGCCATGATCGCCAAGCAGCGTCAGCGCGGCCCCAGCGCCCCCACCATCCACCGCTTCGAAGCCGATTGCCCAGGCGCCGTTCAGAATCTGATTCGATGATGCACCCAGATCTACAAAGGCGCTCTGATTGATGACCAGCCAGTCGTAACCATCACCGCCATCCAGGAATTCCTGATCATCCCCAAGCGTGACGCAGTCATTCCCTCCACCTGCATCGATGCTATCCGCACCACTGCCACCGGCAAGGATATCGTCACCTTCACCGCCCAAAAGCGTGTCATTCCCGGCATCGCCCTGCAGCGTATCCATATTATCGCCGCCATACAGCAAATCATGGCCGTGACCCGCCAAAAGGTAATCGCTGCCCACGCTGCCAAAAAGCGAATCATCCCCGGCTTCGCCTGCGAGTGTATTGCTTGACGCACTTTCTTCCACTGAGCCATTGGCCGGATCTTCGGCGTAAAGCGCGTCATTGCCATCCCCGCCTAACGCCAAATCATCGCCAGCCTCACCCCAGATCTGGTCATCGCCATCGCCGCCAGAAAGGATATCATTGTCGTTGCCACCAAAAAGCCGATCATTCCCGGCGCCAGCCAGAAGAACATCACTGCCCTCAAACCCGAAGATCCATGAATCCTCATCCAGGGCAGTCAAAATATCGTCACCGCCACCACCGGCGATACCGGCGAAACTGCCGGGCGCCGCATGAAAATGCAGGTTCATCGCCTGATCCATCGGCATGTTTATGCGCAATTGGAAATCCTGCCCGCCAAGCACACCGTCGCCATCAAGATCAATGACAAGCAAGCCACCTGGCAGGGTCTCGGGCGCCTCATCCATAATGAACCAAGCTTGCAGAAAGCCGGAACCAAGATCACCAACCGGCAGTGCAAGACCAAACTCTGCCCCGGTCGGGGTAGTCATGATACCACGCCAGATCAAAGGTACCGGACCGGCAGCGCCGTTCAGAATGCCCGCCGAAAGGCCGAAGACCAGAAGATCCCCCTGTTCAGCGGAAAAATCGGCAATGGTATCGGCAATAGAGGGCGCAACCTGAAGATTGATCCGGAAACTATCTGCGCCCGCGCCCCCGATCAGGAAATCGCCGGTCCCATCCAGGTTCAAGGCATCATTGTCATTGCCGCCGTCAAGCGTATCCCTTCCGCGTGATCCGAATAATGTGTCATCCCCGTCAAGGCCGAGCAGCAGATTGACGTGATCGGCGCCATCACCGGCGATGCCACCCTCATTATCGGCAAACAGGATATCCTGACCCAGCCCGCCAATCAGGGTATCGTTGCCTGCATCGCCAAAGAGAAAATCCGGCAGGTTTCCACCCATGATAAGGTCATCGCCAGCGCCGCCAAAGATGATATCAATACCATCCCCACCCGACAGCGTATCCTGCCCACCGAGCCCGAGCAGGGTATCATCACCGAAACCAATTACAGAAATTTCGTCATCGCCCTCGGTGCCGATGATGGGTGTGAGAAAGAATGAAGCCAGCACCGTGCCTTGGATCAGTAACGGGTTCAGCGTTATGTCTGTCGCCAGGGAAGACCCCGTGGCTACCGATGAAATGCTGGTGTCACCGACATTCTTGCCCGAAGCGGTGGTGCTGGATTGCGCATCGGTTCCGGTTTCGCTGGAAGGCATTTTTTGCTCCTCCAGACAAGCTTCGCATCATGGGTTTAATTTTTTCGGAATGGGAGGTTGTTCAGGCGCGGGATCTGGCTTCCTGTTCGGTTGCAGGGAAACGCTGATATTTACTTAAGAATCTATTGATGCCATTGGCTGGCTTGGATGGATCAAACAAGCCCGCGCTTGCAAGCCGCAAGGGCAAGGCTGGCAGCCACCACCTGATGATCGCGCCATTACTTTAATAAAATGAAAAAATCTTAACGCCCGACCAGTGCAGCAATCGCCTCCAAGCC
Organism: Roseomonas sp.; assembly: GCA_044235135.1. GTDB lineage: Bacteria > Pseudomonadota > Alphaproteobacteria > Acetobacterales > Acetobacteraceae > Neoroseomonas. The sequence goes on from JBIIIE010000210.1 coordinate 5,072, forward strand.
GCGATCACGCACGCCCATCTCATTCAAATGATCGAGCGTATTGAAGAAATAATCCCGGTTCGATCCCATTTGCCCATGGCCCGCATCAATCGCGCGCGCCAGCACCTCTGTCGGCTGCTTGCCGCAATAAAGCCGGCATGCCCGGTTCGCGACATAGGCAATCGCGGGCACGCGCTGGCCATTATCCAGCAGCGTCAGCGGCAAAAGCTGGCGGCGATACACAACCTCTCCGCCATCGGGCAATTCGCGCGCATCCAGATAAGCGAGCGTCTCAGCCGCCGCGCGGCCCGGCACGCGAAACACCGCACCCCGGCAGGCGCCACCGCGGTCCAAGCCTAAAACCAACCCAGGTCGTTCCGGCGTGCCGCGGTAACGGTGACTCCACAGGCAAAAACGCCGATGAAAGCCGCGCAGCAACGCCGGGTGACGCGCGGCGTGGTCAAAGCCT
>JBIIIE010000013.1:0-18642 GCA_044235135.1 Roseomonas sp.
AAATGGCGGAAGTTGTGGGCGACAAGACCTGGATGGAGATCAGCCGCATCCTGGCTGCTGAGATGCTGGAAAAGAAGAACATCCACCCGAATCTCGATTTCCCGGCAGGCCCTGCCTATTACCTGATGGGTTTTGAGATCCCGCTTTTCACGCCGATCTTCGTCGCCTCGCGCATCACGGGCTGGTCGGCGCATGTGATTGAACAGGGCGCGGATAATCGGCTCATTCGCCCGCTTTCCTGGTATACGGGGCCGGAACAGCGCCCGGTACCGCCGCTGGCGGCGCGATAGTTTGCTGATCCCTTCATCATTTTTTTAGAGATGGTGAAGCCGCACCGCGAGACGTATAACCGCGACATGCATGTCACACCGCGCGCATCGTGATGCGATGCGCGCATTTTTTTTTGCGAAATGTGACGGATTTTGTTGACACGCCTCATGGTGATGCAGATAGCGTGTCGTTGCGCGTGATTCTTTTGCGCGATTCGCACTGCCTCGACGCTGCGAAAAATCGCTTCTCACATCGGGTGTATCACCTGAAAGGGGGCGCGGTGAAGCGGATGAGGTGATGCGATCGGCAAGGCAGAATTGCCGCAGCAGGGAAGGACGGTCCATGGACCGCAGACTCAAGGGATCCTTCGCTTCACGCGATCAGGGTTCCACACCACCCCAAGCCGCCGTGATGGCGTGTGCAAGGGGCGGGAGAGAGGCCAGGGGGAACACGCCGCGCTGGAATGCCGCGCGCCGTGATGCTGTTGGCGGCTGCGCTTCGCGGAGACTTTCAGTCCTGTCGGTCCGCGCAACGGGATCCGCGCGTCGCCGCCATCATCGACCCCACCTGCTGTACCCCGGGTTGGAATTGGGAATTCGCCGCGCCCAGCGCTGCCTTCCCATGAACGCCTTCAACAGGAACACATGGAGATTCATCCTCTGATGACCGACAATATCGAGACTACCGAAACCGAAGAAACCCCGCGCGCCCAGGCGATGGCCATGGCTGCGGCGAAGAAGAAGGCGCCGGCCAAGCGCAAGCCTGCTGCGAAGAAGCCGGCTGCGAAGAAGGCCGCTGCAAAGAAGCCGGCCGCGAAGAAGGCCGCTGCGAAGAAGAAGCCGGCTGCGAAGAAGGCCGCTGCGAAGAAGCCTGCTGCGAAGAAGGCTGCTGCCAAGAAGCCTGCTGCGAAGAAGGCTGCTGCCAAGAAGCCGGCTGCGAAGAAGGCTGCTGCGAAGAAGCCTGCCGCGAAGAAGGCCGCTGCGAAGAAGCCTGCTGCGAAGAAGGCTGCTGCGAAGAAGCCTGCCGCGAAGAAGGCCGCTGCGAAGAAGCCGGCTGCGAAGAAGGCCGCTGCGAAGAAGCCCGCCGCGAAGAAGGCCGCGCCGCGTCGCCGCAAGGCCGCTGCTGCACCGGCTCCGGCGCCTGCCGAAACCACGGCGAGCTGATCAGCTACCGGATCCCGGCACTGGGGCGTCGCATGCGTGGGCATGCGGCGCCCCAAGTGCTTTTGGTGCCTGCATCATGACATTTGAAACGCGACTGCTGTCGGCGCATGACCACTCTCTGCTTTTGCCATTGCTCAATGCCTATGGCGCGGAAATGGCGCCGCATCTGGCTGGTGCCACACCTGCCACGCCTGCGGCCATGCTGCACCTGATCAGCAACGACCCGCGCGCGGAAATCCTGGCCGCCTTTCGTGATGGGGAAGCGCTTGGCTTCGCGCTGTTCTTCGACCTGCCGGAAATCGTCTTTGCCCGTCGCTGCGGCGCTTTGGATGATTTGTTCGTTGGCCCTGCTGCGCGCCGCCAGGGCGTCGCGCGCCGCCTGATTGAAGCGCTCGCCGCGATTGGCCAAACGCGTGGCTGGTCCCATCTGCGCTGGATTGTGCCTGAGACAGATCAGGCCGCGATCGCACTTTACGAGCGTGTCGCCGCGCGCGCGCCCTGGCGTTCCTATGTGCTGCGCTTGGCGCCGGAAGCCTCGATTTAAGCCGCCACCCGCCCCGGCATGCGATGGCGAAAGGCAAGCGCTTCGGCGATATGGGCGCGGCGGATCATGGCACTGCCCGCGAGATCAGCGATGGTCCGTGCGACACGCAGGCTGCGCACCTGGCCACGGGAAGAAAGCCCAAGCCGTGTTGCGGCAACCTCAAGCAAATGCGCAGCTTCCGCTTCCAGCCCAAGCTGTAATTGGGCAAGGCTTGCTTCGGCATTATTCGGCGGGCCATCGGTGCCATAGCGCGCGCGTTGCGCGGCGCGTGCTGCCTTGACGCGTGCGGCCACCGCCGCACTGGCCTCCCCCGCCGGTGCGCGGGCCAGTTCGGCGGGCGCGATGGGCATCACTTCAATAGTGATATCCATCCGGTCCAAAAGCGGGCCGGAAAGGCGCATCTGATAATCCTCTCCACAGCGCGGCGCGCGGCCACATTCGCGCCCTGGCTGGCCCAGATAGCCGCAGCGGCAGGGATTCATCGCCGCGATGCACTGAAACCGCGCCGGATAGGTCACATGCGAATGCACGCGGCTGATGGTGGTGCGCCCTGTTTCCATTGGCTGACGCAGGGCTTCCAGCGCTTGGCGTGGAAATTCCGGCCATTCATCCAGGAACAATACGCCGCGATGCGCCAGGCTGATTTCGCCCGGCTTGGCGCGCGATCCACCACCAACCAGTGCGGGCATAGAAGCGGAATGATGCGGTTCCCGGAATGGTGGGCGCGTCACCAGCCGCCCGCCTTGCAGCAGTCCCGCGATGGAATGGACAAGGCTCACTTCCAAAGCCTCTGCGGGGGAAAGATCAGGCAGCAGCGCAGGCAAGCGCGCCGCCAGCATGGATTTGCCGCCACCGGGCGGGCCGATCATCAACAAATTATGCCCGCCTGCCGCGGCGATTTCCAAGGCGCGCTTGGCGGTTTCCTGCCCCTTCACATCGGACAGGCAGGGACCTGAAGGTGGCGCGGCATCCAACTTCGGCGCTTCCGGCGCGCGCAAGACCTGCACGCCCTTGAAGTGATTGAGCAGCGCGGGAAGATCAGGCGCGGCGAGCACTTCAATCTGTCCGGCCCAGGCGGCCTCACCACCCTGCGCGACGGGGCAGATCAGCCCCAATTCGCGCGCCGAAGCGCCGAGTGCCGCCGGCAGCACACCCGCCACGGGCATGATGGCGCCATCCAGCGATAATTCGCCCAGCGCGGCAAAGCCCGCCAAATCATCGCGCGGCAACACATCCATGGCAGCGAGCACGGCAAGCGCAATCGGCAAATCGAAATGGCTACCTTCCTTGGTGATGTCGGCGGGAGCGAGGTTCACCAGCACGCGTTTGGGCGGCAGAGACAGCCCCAGGCCGAGCAAGGCCGCGCGCACCCTTTCCCGGCTTTCCCCAACCGCCTTATCGGGCAGGCCAACCACCAGGAAGGCCGGCAGGCCGGGGGCGATTTGCACCTGCACCTCGACAGCCTGGGCCTCGATCCCGGCAAAGGCGAAGGTGGCGATGCGGGCAATGGACATGCCAGCATGAATGGCGCATTCTGCGTCAAAATACAACCATAAGTTATATTTCAGCCACCCCTTGCACCCGCCGCATCAACCGCCGGAAATTGCCGGACCAAAGCAAATCAATCTCCCGCGCGCCATAGCCGCGGCGGTGCAATTCCGCGGTCAGGTTCATGGTTTCCCCAGCATTGGCCCAGCCGGGAATGCCGCCGCCGCCATCGAAATCCGATGACAGGCCGACATGATCCAAGCCAATGCGCCGCACCGCGTAATCCACATGATCCACCATATCGGCAACCGTGGCGGGGGATTTGCCATCCGCGCCCGGCGGGCGAAGAAAGGCATCAAGTGCCGTGATCTGCACCAGGCCGCCGCGCGCGCGCAGCATATCCAACTGCTCATCATCCAGATTGCGCGGGTGATCGCATAGCGCGCGGCAGCAGGAATGCGTCGCCACAATCGGCGCGCGGGAAAGCTCAGCCGCCTGCATCATGGAAGATTTCGCGGCGTGGGAGACATCAATGATCAGCCCGATGCGGTTCATTTCCGCAATCGCCTGCCGCCCGAGGTCAGAAAGCCCGCCATGTTCCGCCGTGCCATCGCCAAGTGCCGGTTTGGGGCGCGCGGCATCGGCCAGATCATTATGCCCATCATGCGTGAGCGTCAGATAGATCGCGCCCAGATCACGCCAAAGCCTGAGCCGCGCCAAATCGCGCCCCATGGCATTGCCGTTTTCAACCGCGCTCAGCACTGCCAAGGCACCCGCCTGATGCGCTGCTTCCAATTCATCGGCGGTGGCGCAGAAGTGCCGAGCAACACCATCGGCGCGTGTGCGGATATGGCGCAGCATCGCCTCGGCGCGATCAGCGGCGGCCTGGTGCCCCGCCGCATCGCGCGGGCCCTGCGGCGTATAGGCAATGAAGACAACCGCCTTCAGCCCGCCGCGCTGCATTTTCGGGAAATCAACGCAGCGATCAGTCTCAGTGGTGGCGTCCGGCGGATCGGGCCATCTGATATCCACATGGGTATCAAGTGTCAGCGTCGCCGCGTGGATGGCCTCACTCATGCTGCGTCTCCCCAGGCTTGCAGGAAGCCCGCCAATAAATCGCCGATGAAATCTACATTATAGCCGCCTTCCTGGGTGATGGCGGTGGGCAGCTTCAGGCCGCCGATCATGGCGCCCGCGCGGGCGAAGCCTTCAGCGGTGACCTTCAGCGCGGCAAGCGGTTCATGTTCCGAAGCGTCAAAGCCAAGCGGCAGCACCAGCGCTTCCGTCTTGTGGTCGCGGATCGCGGCCATGGCGTAGCGAATGGCGTCCAACCAGCCCTCATCCCCCGTGCCGATGGCAAGCGGCATATTCATATTGCACCCATCGCCGGCGCCAGCACCGCGTTCGCGCGTGCGGCCCACGAACCAGGGGTAATAGCGATCAGGATCGCCATGGATGGAAATGGTCAGCACATCGCCGCGTTCCCAGAATATCCCCTGCGTGCCATTGCCGTGATGGCTATCAATATCCAGCACCGCAACGCGCTTGGCGCCCGCATCCACCAAAGCCTGCGCGGCAAGAGCAGCGTTATTCACATAACAATGCCCACCAGCGCGCGCGGCATAGGCGTGATGGCCGGGCGGGCGACAAAGCGCATAGGCACTCCGCCCCGCAGCCGCTTCGCGCGCCGCGGCCAAGGCGCAAGCCGCCGCCCCTTGAATCGCTTGCCATGTGCCGGGGCCAATCGGGCAGGCGGCATCGGCCATGTACCAACCCGCTCGCGCAATAATGCTATCCGAATGAGCGGCACCCTGCGCCAGCATCTCGGGCGAGGGGTGCATATTCGCGACCACCTCTGGCCCAGCATCGGCAAGCGCTGCCCAATCCCGCGCGGCTTCTGCCAGAAAATCCAGGTAATCCGCACTATGAACGGATTGCAGCGCGGCAACCGGCACGGCTTCCGGTGTGCTTGGCGCAAGCCCGATGCGATGCAGCGCGGCTTCCAAAGCCGCCGCGCGGGCGGGGATTTCGAAATTCGAGCGCGTGCGGCCACGTTGCAGGAAGAAGGCCGGGTGATGCCCGGCATGATCCGGATGGGCGAAGGTTTTCATGGGCAAAGGCTAACCAGTTTTGCCCTGTCTGCGAAGGCTCTTGGCTTGCTGGCCCAGGCTGGGGTCGGTAGCCTCTGGTCGCATGCACAGAAGGACTTGAATGTGACCCTTCCCCTGGACCCCGGCGCGCGGCGCGCCATTCTGGAAGCGGTGGATGAGCTGCAGGCGGAAAGCATCGCCATGCTTACGCGCCTGGTGCGTTGCCCTTCCACGCTTGGCAATGAAGCCTCGGCCTTGAATGAAATGGCGCGGATTTATGAGGGGCTGGGCCTGGCGCCGCAGCGCATTCCAACCGTGCCGGCCGCGCTTGAAGGCCATCCCGGTTTTTCGCCCCCGCTGATTTCTTATGAGGGGCGCGATAACGTCGTCGCGGTCTTCACCCCGCGTGAGAAGAAGGGCCGCAGCCTGACCCTGCAAGGCCATGTGGATGTGGTGCCCGAAGGTGCCGCCGATATGTGGGAAACGCCGCCCTATGAACCCACCATTCGCGATGGCCGCATGTATGGGCGTGGTGCTGGGGATATGAAGGCGGGCATCATTTCTTACGTCTCGGCCTTTCGCGCCTTGAAGCGCGCTGGCCTGCAACCCGCCGCCGAAGTGCAGATGCATTCCGTGATTGAAGAAGAATGCACCGGCAATGGTGCGCTGGCGGCGATGCTCGCCTTGCCGCGCACCGATGCCGTGATCATCCCCGAACCGGGGCCTGGTCTGCCCGCCATGTATAGTGCGGAGGTCGGCGTGGTTTGGGCCTGGGTCACGGTTTCCGGCCGCCCGGCCCATGTGCGTGATATGCAGGCGGGCGTGAATGCCATTGAAGCCGCCAGCACCATCGCCGGCTATTTCAAACGCTATGAGGCGGAAATGAACCGGGCCGAGAATATCCACGCATCCTTTCATGGCGTGAACCATCCGGTGAATGTGAATCTCGGCACCATTGAAGGCGGCGAATGGAATTCTTCCGTGCCGACGCGCGCGCGGATTGGGCTGCGCGTGGGGGTAATGATGGGCAATAGCGCCGCCGCGGTGAAGGCGGATATTGAACGCTTGGTCGCCGAAGCCGCCGGCGATGAAAAGCTGCGCGGCGCCAAGGTGAAGCTGGAATTCAAGGGTTTCATGGCTGAACCCTGCGTTTTTGATATGCAGGCACCGATCGTGAAACTGGCCAAGCGGCATTTTACCGATGTCTCTGACGGGGCGCTCCGTGATTACCCCTCAGCCGGGCTGACGGATGGGCGGCATTTCGTGCTGCATCAGGGCACACCAGTCGCGTGCTTTGGCCCCGATGCGCAGGATATTCACGGCATTGATGAAAGTGTCAGCCTGCAATCCATGCATGACATTACCCGCACCATTGCGCTGACCATGGCCGAATGGTGCGGGGTGGAGAAAGCGTGATGAGCACAACAAACCTGCCCCTTTCCGGCGCCCGGCTTTGGGATAGCCTGATGGAACTCGCCAAGATTGGCGGCACGCCCAAGGGCGGCTGCAATCGCCAGACCCTGACTGATCTCGATTCCGAAGGCCGCCATTTGCTGCGCCGTTGGGGGGAGGCGATTGGGTGCAGCCTTTCCGTTGATCGCCTCGGCAATATGGTGCTGCGCCGCGAAGGCCGAGACCCAAGCCGCAAGCCTGTGGCCATGGGCAGCCATTTGGATACGCAACCAACGGGGGGCAAGTTTGACGGCCCGCTTGGCGTGCTGGCCGGGCTTGAAGTGCTGCGCGCCCTGCATGAAGCCGGGATCGAAACCGAAGCGCCCTTGGTGCTGATCAATTGGACCAATGAGGAAGGCGCTCGTTTTTCGCCCCCCATGATGGGCAGCGGCGCCGCGATGGGCATATTCGCTGAGTCTGATGTTCTCGCCTTGCGTGATAGCGACGGCAAGGCGTTTGGTGAGGAATTGAATCGAATCGGCTGGCGCGGTGATGCTGATCCTGCCGCGCTTACCGATCTTGCCGCCTATTTCGAATTGCATATCGAACAGGGTGCGTTGTTGGAGAATGCCGACAAGGATATTGGCGTTGTCACCCATGCCCTGGCGCAAGCCTGGTATGAGGTGACGATTGAAGGCGCTGAATCTCATGGCGGTTCGCCCATGGCGGGCCGGCGCGATGCCATGATGGCCGCTGCCCCCTTGATGGCGGCGATTGAAGAAATAGCGCTTGGCGCCATTAGCCCGAGCGGTGAACCAGGCCGCGCGACGGTTGGGCGCCTGACTGTCTATCCTGATAGCCGCAATATCGCGCCATCGCGCATCTGGTTCAGCATTGACACGCGCCATGGTGACCCGGCGATGCTGGCACGGATGGGCAACGAAATTCGCGCCAAGGCAGCGGAATTGGCGGCGGCGCGCGGCGTTGCCATTACCGTCTCGGATTTCTGGCAATCGCCTTTGACGCCGTTCGACAATGCCTTGGTTGGGCGCGTGCGTGATGCAGCGTCTCGGCTTGGCCTTCCGCATATGGATATGCCAACGGGCATTGGGCATGACGCGGTGTATGTCGCACGGCGCGTGCCGGCCGCGATGATTTTTTGCCCCTGCCATGGCGGCATCAGCCATAATGAAGCGGAAAGCATCACGCCCGCCTGGGCCGAAGCGGGGCTGCGGGTGCTGGCCGATGCGGTTTTGGCCACCGCTGGTATTACAAAGGAAAAGTGACATGACACGCATCGCCATTGGCGGCTTTTTGCATGAAAGCCATTCCTTCGCGCCGCTACCGACCGGCTGGCAGGAATTCGTGAAGCCCGGCGGCTTCCCGCCGCTGCAACGCCCGGCTGGGTTGATCGAGGCCATGCGCCCCACCAGCGCGCCGATTGCGGGCGCGATCATGGTGGCGGAAGAAGCGGGCGTTGAACTCGCCCCCTTGGTGTGGTGCTTCGCCAATCCCGCCGGGCCAGTGACGGCGGAGGCATTTGAACGCATCGCCGCTTTATTGATCGGCAGCCTTTCCGATGCTTTGGAAGCCGGCCCGATTGATGGCGTTTATCTTGATTTGCATGGCGCCATGGTGGCGGTGGGTTTTGATGATGCGGAAGCCGAAGTGCTGCGCCGCGTGCGCGCCGTGGTGGGGCCGGATCTACCCATCGCGGTCAGCCTTGATCCTCATGCGAATAAAACGGCTGAGATGGTCGCACTTTCTGATGTGCTGGTGCCGTTCCGTACCTATCCGCATGTGGACATGAAGCCAGCGGGCGCTCAGGCCACGCGACTATTGCTGCGCATGATCAAGGAAAATCGCAAGCCCGCCAAGCTGTTTCGTGATTTGGATTTCTGGACGCCCTTGCCTGGCCAATGCACCATGGTTGCCCCCATGGCTGATGTCATGGCGGAACGGGCAAAGCTGGGCGCCGCATCAGGCGTTTGGGAATTGGGTTTCTGCTTTGGCTTTCCTTACGCGGATTTCCCCGGTTGCGGCATGGCGATTGCCGCTTATGCCGACACACTTGATCAGGCCGGCGCGGCGGCGGAATCCCTGGCCGCGTATATCGCCAGCAAGGAACCGGAATTCGCGCTTGGTGTTGCAACTGCCGCCGAAGGTGTGGCGCGCGCCATTGCCGGGCGTGGCGCCAAAGGCCCGGTGGTGCTGGCTGATACGCAGGATAATCCGGGCGGCGGCGGGCATGGCGATACCACCGGCTTGCTCGCGGAATTGATCCGCCAAAATGCGCAAGGTGCCGTATTGGCGCCGATGAATGATGCGGAAGCCGCCGCCGCCTTCCACGCGGCGGGGGAAGGTGCGCGCATCACGCTCGATCTAGGCGGCAAAAGCGATGGGGTACCCTTGCGGGTGGAAGCGGTGGTTGAAAAACTTTCCGACGGGCGCTTCACGCTGAGCGGGCCGATGGGCAAGGGCAACCCCGCCGATCTTGGCCCTTCAGCGTTGATCCGCGTGGCGCCTGGCGTGCGCGTTGTGGTGGTCAGCCGTAAAATGCAGGGGCACGATCAGGAATTATTCCGCCAGGTGGGCGTGGAACCTTCGGAACAGGCGATTGTTGCGGTGAAATCCAGCGTGCATTTCCGCGCGCATTTCCAGCCGATTGCATCAGAAGTGATTGTGGTGACCGCGCCCGGCCCGGTGGTGGCGGACCCGGCGATTTTGCCCTTCACCAATCTGCGCCCAGGGCTGCGGCTGCGCCCGGGCGATAATCGCGCCTGGGGATAACTCAGGCGCTTTCCAGGAGCGCGCGCACTGCATTCGGCTTTGGCAGAGGCGCCACCGCGCCATAGCCGGTGGTGGAAAGCGCGGCAGCGGCATTGGCGTAGCGCGCGGCTTCCAGCGGCGCATCGCCCGCGAGTAGGCGCGCGAGGAAATTGCCGGCAAAGCAATCCCCCGCGCCGGTCGCATCCACCGCCGCCACTTTGTAAGCGGGGATACGGTGGCGGGTTTCGCGGGTAGCAAGGATGGCGCCCTCAGCCCCGCATTTCAGCACGACCAAGGGGGTGATGCACAGGTAGAAATCGATGATGGCATCAGGGTTTTGCAAGCCAGTCAGCGCCACCGCATCATCCAAGGATGGCAGCGCGATATCGGCCATGGCGATGGCGGCATGGATCACGGCAGCGGCCCGCGCCGCCGGCCAAAGACTGAGGCGCAGATTGGTGTCATAGGAAATCTGCACACCTGCCGCGCGGGCCATTTCCATGGCGCGGAAAGCGCCATCGCAAGCAGTGGTCGAAATCGCCTGGCTGATGCCGGACAGATGCAGGAATTTCGCTTGGCGAATGGCGGCTTCCGGCACATCCGCTGCGCCATAAAGCGATGCTGCGCTGCCGCTGCGATAGAAGCTGAAATGATGCCCGCGCGCATCATGCATGACGAAGTAAATCCCCGTGGGCGCGGCTGGGTTGCGGATGATGTTGGATGTATCCACACCTTCTTCAGCCCATAGCGTCATGAAGCTTTCGCCCGGCCCATCCTGGCCAAGCGCGGTCAGCATCCCAACCGAAGCGCCCGCGCGCGCAGCCGCAATGGCGGCGTTGGAGGTATCTCCGCCATGGCCTTCCAAATAATAACGCCGTCCATCCGCGCCCGGCTTCTGGGCGTTGAATTCCAGCATGGGTTCGCCGAGGCAAAGGATATCAGCCATCCCCCATGCTTGACCGATGCAAGAGAGGATTTCAAGCAGAGCACAAGACGGACTATAGAACCCCCATGATCCGCCTGACTGAATTGCGCCTGCCGCTGAACCACACGGAAGACGCGCTCCGCGCCGCCGTGCTGGGCCGCCTTGGCATTGCCGATGCGGCGCTGAAGGCGATGCATGTCTTTCGCCGTGGCTATGATGCGCGCAAGCCCCAGGCGATCATGCTGGTCTATACGCTGGATGTAGACGTGACTGATGAAGGCACGATTTTGGTACGCCATACAGGCGATCAACGCATCGGGCCGGCGCCGGATACCGGCTATCGCTTTGTGGCGCGCGCACCGGAAGGCATACGTCGCCCGGTGGTGGTGGGTACCGGGCCCTGCGGCTTCATGGCAGCGCTGCTGTTGGCGCAAATGGGCTTTCGCCCGCTGATCCTGGAACGCGGCAAGGTAGTGCGCGAACGCACCAAGGATACCTGGGGGCTTTGGCGGCGCGGCGTGCTGAACCCCGAAAGCAATGTGCAATATGGGGAGGGCGGTGCCGGCACTTTTTCCGATGGCAAGCTCTATAGCCAAATCCGCGACCCGCGCCATTACGGGCGGAAGGTGCTGGCGGAATTCGTGAAGGCCGGCGCGCCTGAGGAGATTCTCTATGTCTCCAAGCCGCATATCGGCACTTTCCGATTGGTTTCCATGGTGGAACATATCCGCGCGGAGATCGAAGCCCTGGGTGGTGAATACCGTTTTGGCACGCGGGTGGATGACCTGATCATTGAAACCGACACCGATGGTACACGCCGCCTGCGTGGTTTGGTGCTGGCTGATGGCGAGGTGATTGAGGCGGATCACGCCATCCTGGCGCTTGGTCATAGCGCGCGCGACAGCTTCGCCATGCTGCAAGCGCGCGGTGTTGCCATGCAGGCCAAGCCCTTCTCCATCGGTGTGCGCATTGAACACCCGCAAGGCATGATTGACCGTGCGCGTTTTGGCCCCAATGCCGGCAATCCGCTGCTGGGAGCGGCAGATTACAAGCTGGTGCATCACGCCAAAAATGGTCGCGCTGTCTATAGTTTCTGCATGTGTCCGGGCGGGACCGTGGTCGCTGCCACCAGCGAAGCGGGCCGCGTGGTGACCAATGGCATGAGCCAATATTCGCGCGCCGAACGCAATGCCAATGCCGGCATGGTGGTGGCGATCTCGCCCGATGATTATCCGGGCGATGTGCTTTCCGGCATTGACTATCAACGCCATTGGGAAAGTGCTGCCTTTGCCGCGGGCGGCGGTGATTACCGCGCGCCCGCGCAGCTGGTGGGGGATTTTCTGGCGGGCCGACCCAGCGCTGCGCTGGGCGATGTGCTGCCAAGCTATAAGCCAGGTGTGACGCCAACCGACCTCGCGCGCTGCCTGCCGCATTTCGCGGTGGAAGCGATGCGCGAAGCGCTACTGGCTTTCGACCAGCAATTGCCCGGCTTCGCGCGGCCTGATGCGGTGATGACTGGCGTTGAAACACGCACCAGCAGCCCCATTCGCATCCCGCGCGGCGTTGATTTTCAAAGCATCAACACAGCAGGGATTTTCCCCGCCGGTGAGGGCGCTGGCTATGCCGGCGGCATCCTGAGCGCCGGCGTGGATGGCATTCGCGTCGCTGAGGCTCTGGCGCTCACGCTCACCGGCCAGCCCATTCCGCGTGACATGAGCCGGGGAGCGGAATCCTCCATGACCTATGGCTGACTTGCAGAGCGGCCATAGTCTTGCAAGGCTTCCTGATCGGAAATGAACAGGAGGAAACATCATGCGCGTTGCAAACAAGGTGGCACTGATTACCGGCGCAGCATCCGGCATGGGGGCTGCCACCGCGCGGTTGATGGCGCGCGAAGGTGCCAAGGTGGTGGTGGCCGACATGATGGAAGCCGAAGGCCGCGCCGTGGTAGCCGAAATCGTGAAATCCGGCGGTAGCGCCAGCTATGTGAATTTGGATGTCACGGATGAAGCGCAATGGGAAGCCGCGATTGCCGCCGTGCTCGCCGCCCATGGCCGGCTTGATGTGCTCGTGAATAATGCCGGCATTTCTGGCAGTAATACCAATAACCTTTATGATACCGCGCTGTGGGATCGCATCATGGCGGTGAATGCGCGCGGTGTCTTTCTGGGCGTGAAGCATGGCGTGGCCGCCATGCGGAAAACGGGTGGCGGGTCCATCATCAACCTGTCCTCGATCTCCGGCGTGGTGGGGCAGGATCGTATTCATTGCGCCTATAATGCATCGAAGGCGGCAGTGCGTTTGCTCACGAAATCAGTCGCGGTGCAGGAAGGCACTTCCGGCATTCGCCTGAACACCGTGCATCCAGGCTTGATGCCGCCCATGCGCACCAGCGGTGCCACGGCTGACCCTGTATTCCGCGCCAAAATGCTCGGCCATGTGCCGATGGGCCGCACTGGTGAGGTGGATGAAGTCGCCTATGCCATTCTATTCCTGGCCTCTGACGAATCATCCTATATGACGGGATCGGAATTGCATGTGGATGGCGGGTATCTCGCTTCCTGATCCTACAGCTTCGCTGCGCGGGTTGGCTTCAGATAACCCGCGCAGCGGTCAGCGCCGCCATTTCCGCATCTGATAATTTCAGCCAGTCGCGATAGATTTCCTGGTTATGCTCGCCCATGGCGGGGCCGAGCCATTTCACCTCACCAGGTGTTTCCGAAAGCCGCGGCACCAGATTGGGGATGGCCAATTCACCAATGCGCGGGTCTTGCATCATCAGGATATTGCCGCGCGCCTTGTAGTGCGGGTCTTCGAAGATTTCATCGATGGCATAGACCGGACCGCAAGGCACTTGCGCTTCTTCGCAGGCTGCAAGCAATTCATCACGGGTGAAGCGGCTGGTCCAAGCACCGACATAGGCATCCACTTCGGCGCGCGCGGCTTCGCGCTGACGGATCGTGCCCCATTTGCCATCATCGCCCAATTCCGGCGCGCCCATGGCCGCCGCCAGCCGCGCGAAAATTTTATCCGATGTGCAGGCAATCGCGATCCAGCGATTATCCTTGGTCGGGTAATGGCTATGCGGCACCACATTTACTGTGCCCGGCCCCATGCGTTCGCGCACATAGCCCTTGTGCTGAAAGGCGGGCGCCAATTCATCCAGGATACGAAAGACAGGTTCATAAAGCCCAATATCCACCACCTGGCCGCGCCCGGTTTTGCGCCGCGCTTCCATCGCCAGCATCGCCCCCATGGCGCCATAAATGCCAGAAAGGTAATCCGGAATTGTGGCTGAACCCGGCGTGACTGGAGGGCGGTCAGGATAACCCGCCAAATAGGAAAGCCCGCCAAAAGCATTGCCAATACGCCCAAAGCCAGGGCGGCCACTGTAAGGGCCGGTTTGCCCGTAGCCGGAAATCCGCACCATAATCAGACGCGGGTTCACCGCATGCAGCACATCCCAGCCAATGCCCCATTTTTCCATTGTGCCTGGTTGGAAATTCTCCACCAGAATATCGGCTTCCGCGCACATGCGCTTGAGCAATTCCGCCCCTTCGGGCTTGCGCAAATCCAACGTCGCGGATTTCTTGTTCCGACATTCCGAAAGCCAGGGCAGCGTATCGCCATTGGGTGTGACCGTGCCGAATTTCCGCAAGGGATCGCCCACCACCGGCAATTCAAGCTTGATGACCTCGGCGCCAAACTCCGCCAATTGCGTGGTGGCAAATGGGCCAGAGATAAAGGTGGAAACGTCAATGACGCGCACGCCTTCCAGCGGCAATACACGAGGCTCAGTGGCGGTTTCAGGCATTGGGCGTTTCCTTGGCTTTTCAGGAAGTGTGAGCCGATGGATTTGGGCCGGTCAAGCGTGATGCGCTTATTCCGCCGCGCGCCCGATGAAGCTGCCTTCCGGAAGTGCCGGCGCGCGCGGCGCCTCACACCCTATATCGCAGCAACGCCCCGGCTGTTTTGAGATGCGCTTACCCTCATCCAAAATGCCGCGATCAAGTAGCCGTTCCACAAGCGCTGAGCGTTCTTCCACCGGGTAATTGCGCCAAATCTCGCGCTTCATCGCCTCAGGGCTACCGCCACCATGGAGCGATATCACCGAATACCAACCGCCTTGGTTGGAAGCGGTCAAATCTTCCATGAAGCGTGCCACTTCCAGGCGCTTTTCAGCCGGCACATCCGCGCGCCCCGCCAGCACGGCGGCGAGCGATGCTGCGGTTTCCGGATTGTGATCCTCATCCGGGCCGGGCAGCGCCACGATCAAGCCGCCCGAGACATAATGTGCCAGGCGGTGCATGTCATAAATCTGTGTTGCCAGCAGCAATTTGCCGATATTGCTGAAGACCGCATCCGGCATGAAGGCGCCAGAAGCGGCACCTGTGCCATAAACACTCGCCGCCACACCACAGGCGAAGAAGCCCTCCACAATCTTGATCAAATCCACCATGGCATCGCGGATATGGCTGTGGCGATCCGTATCAAGCCCATTGGCTTCAATCATCAAGGCGCCAGCGCCAATCAGCAAATCGCCGAAGCCGGCGCGCGCGGCGATGCAGGAATGGCGATGGTGCGTGGCATAGCTGGTGGTCGTGTATCCGGCTTCGACATGCTCGCCCGCCATGAATACGCGGTCCCAGGGCACGAAAACATCATCAAACACCACAACGCCCGTGGCCTGGCCGTATTTGGCGCTGAATTTCGCGGCGGCTTCGCCGGGGCGGCCTGCGGGGCGCGCGACAATCATGACGCCGGGTGCGTCTGCCGGCACGGCGCAATGCAGCGCGAAATCGGCATCCTCGGCTGTCATGGTGCGGCAGGCCATGACCAAAAATTCATGGACATAAGGCGCGCCGGTCACAATCGCCTTGGTGCCGCGAATGATGATGCCATCGGCGCGGCGTTCCTTGATATGCACATGCACATCACGATTAGTCTGCTTGCCGGGGCGGGCGGAACGATCACCCTTCGCGTCTGTCATCGCAATGCCAAGCGCCAGATCACGCGCCTGCACATCATCCAAATAGGCCAGGAAGCGCTGATGCCTATCCCCGCCATGCACATCATCGGCAAGCCTCGTGCCCTGATGCAGCGCGTTCAGCGCATCATGCGCCAGGTAGCGTTGCGCGCAGCCGGATTCACGGCACACCAGGCGCACCGCTTCCAGTTTGGCCAGCAGATCATCGCGGCTGCCATTCACATGCAGCATGCGATTTACAAGGCGTCCACTGCCTTGCTGTGACGCTGTCATCAGCCCCGCGTAATCAGGGCGATGGGCGAAATCATAGGTGACACCAATGGCATTGATGCCCGGCGCCAGCAGTGGTTCATCCGCAACACGCGCCACCTGGCGGCCATTCACGAAAACGCGCGGCTTCAGCGCCCTGAGCGATTCCCGATAATCAGCGGCAGTCATCAGCATGACAAGGGCTTCCCAAAACCAGTTGACGGGAAAAATCTAACACTGTTAGAATTGAGGCGTCAATGAGCCGCCCAGACAAAAACGCCGCCAAGCGAGACCATATTCTGGCTGCCGCCAAAGCGCTTTTTGCCGAAGCGGGGCTGGAAGGCGCCAGCCTGCGCGCCATTGCCGCCCGCGCCGGCTACACACCTGCCGCGCTTTATTTTCATTTTTCGTCGCGTGAGGCGATTTATGCCGAAGTGCTGCGTGATAGCCTGATGCGCTTGAAGGCAGCGGTTGCGGCAGGTGCGGCAGAAAATGGCTTTCGCGGCGCGGCACTTGCCTTGTTTGATTTCTATGCGGCGCATCCGCAGGAATTGGCGCTGGGGTTTTACCTGGGTGGCGGAGGGCTCGCGCCGCGCGGCTTGGGGCAAGGGCTTGATCCGGGCTTGAATGCCGCGCTGATTTCAGCCCTCGCGCCCCTGCGCGCCCTGGGTGGGCAGGAAGCGGCGACGGAGGCCTTCGCGCTGGCGGTTGGTTTGCTCGTGATGTCTGAAACACGCCGCATCCGGCTATTCGGGCTTTCCGCGCGCGCACTGATGGAAGCGCATCTGGCGCGCTTGCCGATCAGCCCGGATTGAACGGCTTGCCGCGCCCGCGCCGGCGCGCGATGCTGCGACCGGGAATGCAAGGGAATACGCCAATGAAGCAAATGACGCTGGTCGCCTTTCTGCAAGCGCAGAATTGCTCGAATTATGTTGGTTCTTGGCGTCATCCCGCGACCATGCAGGATTATCTCCGCCCCGAATATTACCAGCGCATCGCGCGCACCCTTGAAGCCGGCTGCTTTCATATGGCGTTTTTTGATGATCGCCTCGCCATGCCGGATATTCTCGGCCATGACCATGCGGAAGCGGTGCAGAACGGCATTCGCGTGGTGAAGCTTGATTTGATTTCGATCCTGACAGCGATGGGGCTTGCGACATCAAAGCTTGGGCTCGGCGGGACCTATTCCACCACCTATTACGAACCCTTCCATGTGGCGCGGGTTTTCGCCACACTTGATCACATGCTGGGCGGGCGCGCCGCCTGGAATGTGGTGACATCGCTGAATGACAGCGAAGCGCATAATATGGGCGCGGATGATCATCTGGAACATGATCTGCGCTATGACCGCGCGGATGAATTCCTGGAAATCGTGCTGTCGCATTGGGATTCCTGGGGCGATGACGCCATCATCCAGGACCGCGAAAGCGGTATTTTCGCCGATCCCAGCAAGGTCAGGCGCCTGGATCATAAGGGAAAATGGTTCAAAAGCCGCGGCCCTTTTACGGTGCCGCGCACGCCGCAGGGTCGCCCCGTTCTGATCCAGGCCGGCCAAAGCGGGCGCGGCAAAAGCTTCGCGGCGCGCTGGGGTGATTTGGTCTTTGTCATCTATCCCAACATGGAAGTCGCCAAGCGCGGCTATGGCGGTTTCAAGGAACAGGTCGCCGCATCTGGCCGAGACCCTGCCACGGTGCGCATCTGTCCTGCCGTTTATTGCATTGTTGGCGAAACTGAAGCGGCGGCCCAGGAAAAGCGCGCCTTGATAGATGGCCTGGCCAAGCCGGTTGATGGGCTATCCTTACTGTCTGAAGCGCTGAATTATGATTTCGCGTCAAAAGGCTTGGATGATGCCTTCACCGATGATGAGTTGGCCGGCATCAAGGGTCTGCAAGCCTTGCGCGACCGCGTGGTTGCTTCCAGTGGCAAGCGCAACCCCACTCTCCGCGATTTCGTGGACATCACCGGGCGCGGCACCATTCGCGAATTCCCGATCTTTTGCGGCACACCCAAGCGCGTGGCGGATGAAATGCAGGCCTGGGTTGAAGCCAGTGCTTGCGATGGCTTCGTGCTGGCCGCAACCCATATGCCCGGCACTTATGAGGAATTTGTGCGCCTTGTGGTGCCGGAATTGCAGCGCCGCGGTGTCTTCCGCAAGGAGTTCACCGGCACCACGCTTCGGGAAAATCTCGGCCTGCCGCGCGCCGCGCCCTTCGATTGGCAGAGATAACCAAACTACATCCCAAGCACATTTTTCATGCCGTAAAGCGCGGGTGCCCGCCCATGCACCCAAAGCGCCGCGCGCACCGCGCCGGTGGCATAGACGCGCCGATCAAAGCTGCGGTGCGTCAGGCTGATATGTTCTGATGCGGCAGCGAAAAGCAGCGTGTGTTCACCCACCACCTGCCCACCGCGCAAAGCCGCAAAGCCAATCGTGCCGGTGCCGCGCGGGCCGCAATGGCCATCGCGCCCGCTTTCAATGCCCGCTTCTTCCATGCTGGTGCCGCGCCCAGCGGCGACCGCGCGGCCCAAGGCGACTGCCGTGCCGGATGGCGCATCCACCTTTTGGCGGTGGTGCATCTCAACAATCTCCGCATCATATTGTTCGCCGGGGAGCGCTGCGGCCATGCGCTCAGCGATGGCGAGGAACAGATTGACGCCGGGCGCGAAATTCGCGGCATAGACTATTGGCGCCCGCTTGCCGGCTTCCGCAACCGCCGCTTCCGCCGCCGCTGAAAGCCCGGAACTGCCCAGGATGAATCCCTTGC
>JBIIIE010000211.1:0-5397 GCA_044235135.1 Roseomonas sp.
CAAGTCGCCCGCGCACGTAATGGGGCGTGCGGATATGGCAGGGGCCGCGGGTTTCCGGCCAATCATCCTTCACGCGCACTTGCGCGCCAGGGGCGAAGCGTGGCGCAGCACTCATGCCAAATCCTCCTGCCGGATCACGCCTTTTTCGACCATGAGTGCCGCGATGGAACGCAGCCAGCGTTCGTAATAGCCAAGGGCGAAATACTCATCCTCAGGGATGCTTTCGATGCCGCGACGAAGTTCATCCACCGTCATCATCTTCTTCTGCGCCAGGATTTGCCGAATGGCATCCACCTTCTTGCCGAAGGCATCGGGCGGCGCCTCATCATGTTCGACAGGCGTGCAGCGGAAGCGCGCGATCCCGCCAATATCGTGCAGCGCGCGGTTGGGTGATTCCTCGGTCATGGCGAAAGCTTAATCTGGAAATCAGGGCGCGGGAAAGGGGCGTTATTTCACTTCCTCATTCGGTCCCACGCCCCAGATATCGGCGCGCCTGATATGCCCCCGGAATTCGCCGATTTGCGCCTCACACCAGGGGCTATTGGCCTCACAGGCGCGCAAGCGGCCCACCACGCCGGGGCGAAGCCGTGCGATGGGCTGCGCCTGATCCTCTGCCCGGCGACGAAGCATCACCTCAGACCCCGGCGCGCCGCGCACAATGAAGGAACGGCGGCCCATCAGGGTTGATTGATGCACCCAGCCTTCGGTGCCTTCCGGGTCGCGGATGCGGCGCCAGAGTTCAAATTCGCGCACGATTTCCACCGGCAATTCGCGGCGCTGATAGGTCCAATCGATGGGGAAGCGCGTGCCCGGGCCGCTCCGCATATTCACCTCATCGGACCGGAGTGCGGCAAAACGCGGCAATGGCAGGCCTGTGACAGAACCGGTGGTGGGGGCGCGTTCCGCCGGCGGGCGCGCGGGGGTTGCGGTGGGTTCGGCCGGTTTGGCCGCCCCGGCAGTGGCGGCGGCGCCGGCCGCGGCACCGGCGGCGACACCTGCGGCAGCGCCGGCGGAGGCGCGATTCCCCTGCCCCGCCTGTGGCTGGCCGGCAGGGCGTTGTTGCTGCTGGCCCGGTGGGCGCTGCTGCTGCGCGGCTGTGCGTTGCTGGCCCCCTGCATTGCGCTGGGTCGCCTGAGGCCTTGGCGGCGGATTTACCACCGGCGGGCGCTGTTCTGGCCGTTGCTGCGTGGTGGGGGCGGCTTGGCGCGGCGGCGGCACATTCTGCGCGCCACCCAGGCTCGATTGGCCAAAGGCCGGCGCGGCCAGCACCAGGGCGCCCAGAATCGGCAAAAGAGGGCGAAGAAGCATAACCGCATCTCTTCCGCTGCCAGGGCCCAAGGTCAAGCTTTTGTTGTGGCGGGGCTGATTCCGCACCATCCAACGGCCAAGCAAGCGGTTCAGGCGCTAATCCCGCCCTTCTTCCACCGCATGGCAGGCCACCATGGCATCACCCGCCGGCTTCAATTCCGGGCGTTCCGCCTTGCAACGCGGGCCAGCCAAGGGGCAGCGCGGATGAAAGGCGCAGCCTGTGGGCGGCGTGATCGGGCTTGGCACCTCGCCACCCACCGGAATGCGTGTTCGCCCGGTCATATCAAGGTCCGGGATCGCTTCCATCAGCGCGCGCGTATAGGGGTGGCGTGGGCGGCGAAACAGGCTTTCCGCCGGCGCCAGCTCCGCAATGCGGCCCAAATACATCACGCCGATCTGGTCACTGACTTGCCGCACCACGGCGAGGTTATGGCTGATGAACAAATAGGTCAGCCCCATGCGCGACTGCAATTCCTTCATCAGGTTCAGGATTTGCGCCTGCACCGAAACATCAAGCGCGGAGGTCGGTTCATCGCACACCAGAAATTCCGGATTGGATGACAGCGCGCGCGCAATCGAAATCCGCTGGCGCTGCCCGCCCGAGAATTCATGCGGGAACTTATGCCCATCCAGCGGCGATAGCCCCACCTGCGTCAGCAATTCCGCAACCCGCGCTTCCTGCGCGGCACGGTCCGGCAAAAGGCCAAAGGCGCGAATAGGCTCAGCCACAATGTCCCGCACACGCCAGCGCGGATTGAGCGAGGCGTAAGGATCCTGGAAGATCATCTGCATCCGCCGGCGCTGATCGGATGCGGCGCGGGCTTCGGCCAAATCCCGCCCATCAAACATCACCTGTCCGGCACTGGGCCGGTAAAGCCCAACCGCCAAACGTGCGACGGTGGATTTGCCGCAGCCGGATTCCCCCACCAAGGACAGGGTGCGGCCCTTGGGCACGGCAAGGCTCACGCCATCAACGGCGCGCAGCAGGCGCTTGCCTTCACCCGCAACCAGGCGCTGCAAAAGCGGGCGGGAGACATCGAAATACCGCGCAGCGTCGCGCAGTTCCAGCATGGGGGTATCAGCCATGGGTCTTGGCCTCCCCATCATAAAGCCAGCAGGCGGCTTGCGTTGCACCCGCCGGCAGCAAATCCGGCCGGTCTTGCATGCAGCGCGCGAAGACCTTGGGGCAGCGCGGGTTATAGGCGCAGCCCTTCGGAATGGCGGAAAGCCGCGGCATGGCGCCATCAATCTGCGCGAGCCGTTCAACCCGCCGATCCAAGGGCGGGATGGAGCCCATCAGACCCACCGTATAGGGGTGGCTTGCCTGCTTCACCACATTGCGCACCGGCCCGATTTCCGCGATGCGCCCGGCATACATCACCGCAACACGATCGGCGGTTTCAGCAATGACGCCCATGTCATGCGTCACCAGCATCATCGCCGTGCCCTTTTCGCGCGCGAGCGATTTCAGCAGTGCGATGATCTGCGCCTGGATGGAAACATCCAAGGCCGTGGTCGGTTCATCGGCCACAATCAGGCGCGGTTCGGCACATAAGGCCAGCGCAATCACCACACGCTGGCGCATGCCGCCTGAGAATTCATGCGGGTAGGAATCAATCCGCTGCGCCGCCGCCGGAATGCCCACCAGATCGAGCCAGCCAATGGCGCGCTTGCGCGCCTCGGCGGGCGTGATCGGCAAATGCGTTGTCATCGTTTCGGCCAATTGCCGGCCCACGGTGTAGAGCGGGTTCAGCGTGGTCAGCGGGTCCTGGAAAATCGCGCCGATTTCCTTGCCGCGAATGCGGCGCATATCCTCATAGCGCAGATTATCAATCCGCTTGCCATCCAGGCGAATCTCGCCCGCCGCGATCCGGCCTGGCGGTTCCAAAAGCCCGATAATCGCAGCCCCGGTCATGGATTTGCCGGCGCCGGATTCACCAACCACGCCCAGCACCTCACCGGCTGAGATGGTGAAGGACACGTCATCAAGGGCGACCAGCGTGCCGCGGCGCGTCGGGAATTCCACGCGCAAATGGCGCACTTCGAGCAGGGGGTTCTGGCCAGACATTAGCGGAGCTTCGGATTGAGGGCGTCGCGCAGCCAATCGCCCAGAAGATTGACGGAAAGCACCATGGCAATCAGCGTGACGCCGGGGAAGATCGTGATCCACCATTCGCCGCTGAACAGGAAGTCATTGCCAATGCGGATCAGCGTGCCAAGCGAGGGTTGCGTCGCCGGCACGCCGACACCCAGGAAGGAAAGTGTCGCTTCCGACAAGATCGCAAGCCCCAGATTGAGCGTCGCGATCACCAAAACCGGCCCCATCACATTGGGCAGCACATGGGAGAGCATGATGCGCGGCGGCGAAACACCAATCACGCGCGCGGCCTGCACATATTCCTTATTGCGCTCAACCATCGTGGAACCGCGCACGGTGCGGGCGAATTTCGGCCATTCGCTGATGCCGATGGCGAAAATCACCACGAAAAGCGCGATCTGGTCATGCACTTCGCGCGGCAGGGCAGCGCGCACCACACCGTCAATCAAAAGCGCGACCAGGATCGAAGGGAAGGTCAGCTGCACATCGCAAATGCGCATCAGCAGCGCATCCAGCTTGCCGCCAAGATACCCGGCGAGCAGCCCGAGTGTGACCCCAAGCGTTGTCGCAAAAAGTGTCGCGGAAAGCCCCACCAGCAGGGAAACGCGGGCGCCATACATGATGGCGGAAAGCACATCGCGCCCCTGATCATCGGTGCCGAGGAGATAGGCGCGTTCCCCTTCTTCAGTCCAGGAAGGTGGCTTGAAGGCATCGAGCAGATTGAGTGAGGCAAGATCAAACGGGTTATGCGGCGCGATCCAGGGCGCCAGCAGCGCGCCCAGAATGCAAATCAGCGCCACCACGGCGGAGAGCATGGTGACGGGTGAGCGTGTGAAGGACCACCACAGGTCGCTATCGAAAAACCGGCGCAGCGTTGCAGCCATGATCAATGCGCCCCCTGCCCGCGCCCGATGCGAAGCCTTGGGTCCACCGCGTAATAAAGCAGATCAACAATCAAATTGATGGTGACGAAAAGTGCGGAGATCAGCAGCAGATAGGCGGCCATGACCGGGATATCCGCCTGGTTGACGGATTGGATGAACAGCAAGCCCATCCCTGGCCATTGGAAGACGGTTTCCGTCACAATGGCGAAGGCGATGATGGCGCCCAATTGCAGCCCGACAATGGTGATCACCGGCACCAGCGTATTCTTGAGCGCATGGCCGAAATGCACGGCGCGATTGGGCAGGCCGCGCGCGCGGGCGAATTTGATGTAATCCGTGCGCAGCACTTCCAGCATCTCGGCCCGCACCAGGCGCATGATCAGGGTAAGCTGAAAAAGGCCAAGCGTGATGGAAGGCAGGATCAGGGCCTTGATGCCTGTCCAGGTCAGGAAGCCCGTGGACCACCAGCCAAGCTTCACCGTATCGCCACGCCCGAAGGAAGGCAGCACGCCAAGCCAGACAGCAAAGACCAGGATCAGCAGAATGCCGATCAAGAAGGTGGGCAGGGAAACACCCACCAGGCTGAAGGTCAGGAAAAACCGCGACAGCCAGGAATTGCGATAAAGCCCGGTATAGACCCCCAAGGGCACACCAATCAGCAGGGCCAGAAAGGCCGCGGTCAAGGCCAATTCCAGCGTGGCCGGCGCACGTTCCGCGATCAGATCAGACACAGGCCGCGACAGGCGATAGGACAGCCCAAACTCGCCCTGCACTGCATTGCCAAGGAAGGTGCCGAATTGCACCCAGAAGGGCTGATCCAGCCCCAAATCCTTCACCAGCGCCTGACGCTGCGCTTCCGTGAAATCCTGCCCAAGCATGATCGCCACCGGATCGCCGACATAGGCGAACATGGCGAAGGAGATCAGCGCAACTGTCAGCATCACAGGCAAAGCCTGCAAGATTCGGGAGATGATGAAGGCGAACAAAGAGGGTGCTCCGTAAGCATTTTCAAGCCAAGTGGGACCACTTGGCGATTCGGAAAATGCGACCAAAAAATCTCCAAGCGCGGCGGGCGTGAACCCGCCGCGACAGGGGATCAGTTCATCC
>JBIIIE010000212.1:0-5389 GCA_044235135.1 Roseomonas sp.
ACCACGCGCCCCTACGCCTACTTCGGGTTGAGGCCCATTTCTTCTCGACCAAGGCGAGAGAACCGTCACGAACCGGGCAAGGCCGCCAAAATCATAAGATATTGAAAAATATGGTTTTATTTAACCGAACCAATTTTGGCGAGGTTCGGTCGAAAAGAGACAAAAGGGCTTCAGCGACCGATTTCGGGCCTTTCCCCGGTCTCCAAGGTTCGGTCGACGTCACAAATTCCTTTGAAATCCTCAAAGAAATGCAGGGCATTTTCGGGGCTGGGACTAGTTCGCGACGATAATATGGCGGATGAGGTGGGATTCGAACCCACGGTAGGCTTGCACCTACGCCGGTTTTCAAGACCGGTGCCTTAAACCGCTCGGCCACCCATCCAAAAACTTCGCGCCACAAACTCGGCGCCAAGCATAACGCCAAGACCCGCCTATTCGCCCGCCATGCGCTGCGCGACAAGGGGAGCACCCAGGCGCATCAGCGCATTCACATCTCCCGCCTGGTCAAGCCCAATCACCGCATCGGCCAGTTGCTTGGCGCGCTCCGCCCCCAGCACCGCATCGGCCAAGCCATGGAATTTGGCGCGGAGTTCCGCTTCGGTCAGGAAATTATCGGGCTCGCCCTTCGGGATCTTGATATGGCGGACAAAGCTCTGCCCACGCGCCTTGATGGTCAGCTTGCCCGACATGAAGGTCGGGAATTCCGCCTGCACATCGGCATCTTCTTCCGGCAGGATCTTCGGCATCAGGGCGCGAATATCCTTATCCTGCAACCAGGCATAGGAATCCCAGCCGAAATGCCCGCGCGCCAGTGCGCAAGCCACCACAAACGGCCCGCTGAACTGGCCGTCCACGATATTCTGCGGATTTTGCTTATACTCGCGCGGCGCGCCCACCAGCAGCATGCCCTTATTCGGCAGGCCCATGATCACGCCTTCAATTTCCTCGACCTTCAAGCCAAGCTCAGCGCGCAAGGCGAGTGCCGCATCCACACTCGCATGGCCATAGCGGCAGGAAGGATAAGGCTTCACGGCGGTCTGCATCAGCTCCCACGCCTTGCCCAAATCCTGCAACACGCGCTCGGGCTTCGGGTTCGGGGCATAGGCGCGGAGAAAACCCGCCTTGCCTTCAATGGCCTCACCTGCGCCACGGAAGCCCTCACGTGCGATGGTGGCGGCGGCAAGGCCATTGAGCGCGCTCCACCCCACCTGGAAGCGCTTGGTCCAGGCGCCATTGGCCAGGAATTGCAGGCTGCCTGCGGCCTGAGAAAGCGCAATGCCGAAAGCGTCTTCCATCTGCGCCGGGGTAAAGCCAAAGACGCGCCCCGCCGCCGCCGCCGCGCCAAAGGCGCCGCAGGTCGCGGTTGGGTGATAACCGCGGTCGTAGTGATCGCCACCGGGCAGCGCCAAGGCCAGGCGGCAGGTGGTCTCATAGCCGGCCACAATCGCGGCCAGCACGGTCTTGCCATCGGCGCCGGTCATCTCGGCGGCGGCAAGGGCAGCCGGGATCACCGGCGCGCCGGGATGCAGCGTGCCGGCGGCATGGGTGTCATCGAAATCGAGCGAATGCGCCATGGCGCCATTGATCAGCGCGGCACCTGCCGGGGTATAGCGCTGGGAATCGCCAAACACGGCCGCCGAGCCACCGGTCAGGCCCAAAGCGCGGGCGGCGGCCAGAAGGGGCGGCGTGCTCTCTGCCTCATGCCGGCCGCGCAGCATATTGCCGACCAGGTCAAGGATCAGGAAACGCGTACGTTCCTGCACGCTGGCGGGCAGGCTTTCATAACGAAGCCCGGCGACAAAGGCGGCAAGTTCGCGGGTAACGGCGGCCATGGCATTCCTCCTTGGTTGAACGCCCAGTCTAGCACCAGTTCCGCCCGGGCCAATATGGGGCGCAAAAGGGTTTGCCTCGCCCGCCGCCGCATGGCACCACATGTGACCATGATCGAAAGAAGGCTCCTGCTTGGTGGAGTCGCGGCGCTTGTCGCGGCCTGCAGCCCAGAGGCGAATTCCGCCAACCAAATCCCCGCGCCCGATGCCCCACCGGCCTATGTGCCGGTTGCCGGCCAAAGCTTTGAACGCTTCCTGGATGGCGTGCGCGCCGATGCGCGCCGTGCCGGCATTTCGGATGCAACGCTTAATCAATCCTTCGCCGGGCTCAAGCCCAATCAGCGCGTGATCGAATTGGATCGGCGCCAGGCGGAAGGTGGCATGCAATGGGAAGACTACCGCGACCGTATCATGCTGACGCCAACGCGCATCCAGAATGGCCGGCGTCTGATGGCGGAAAATACCGATCTGCTGAGTCGGATCGAAGCGCGCTATCATGTGGCACCTTCGGTCATTGTCGCGATCTGGGGTGTGGAGACCAATTACGGCGGCAATACTGGCGGCTTTGGCGTGGTGGAGGCTTTGGCGACCCTCGCTTGGGAGGGCCGCCGCGCGGCCTATTTCCGCAATGAATTGATCTCGGCCTTGCGCATCCTGAATGACCGGCACACGAGTGCGGAGCGCATGAAGGGTTCCTGGGCGGGTGCGATGGGCCAACCGCAATTCATGCCGAGCAATTTTGAACGGTTGGCGGTGGATTTCGACGGCGATGGCAGGCGCGATATTTGGGATAATCGCGCCGATGCGCTGGCTTCTATCGCCAATTATTTCCAAAGGCATGGCTGGCGGCGTGGTGAGGCCTGGGGGCGGGAAGTGCGCCCCCCGGCAGGGTTTTCGGCCAGCGGCGCGGATACGGAAACCAAGCGCCCCTTGCGCGATTTCGCCCGCATGGGCTTTCGCAAGCCTGATGGCTCGCCCCTGCCGGCATCGGATATTGAAACGCAGATCGTATTGCCCTCACGCGGCAATGGCGGGCAGATCTTCCTTGGCCATCACAATCTGCGCGTCATCCGGCGCTATAATACGCCGGTCAATTATGGGCTTTCTGTCGGGCTTTTGTCCGATCGCGTGGCGTGACGCGCTGGGGCATTTTGGCCGTTGCCCTTCTGGCGATGGCGGGCTGCACGCAGCCTGAACCACGCTTCTTGGTGGGCAATCCCTATCAGCTGGGCGGCGTCTGGTCCTATCCGCGGGAGGATTACGCGCTGGCCGAAACCGGGCTGGCGGAGGTGCTGCCAGCGCCCATGTTCGGCAGACAAACCGCGAATGGTGAGGTGTTGACCGCCCAGGGGCTCACAGCCGCGCATCGCAGCCTGCAACTGCCGGCCATCATTCGCGTCACCAATCTTGAAAACGGCCGTTCCATGCTGCTGCGCGTCAATGACCGTGGCCCGGAAAAGCCGGGGCGCATCCTGGGTGTGTCTCCGCGCGCTGGCGCCTTGCTTGGCATGACGCCAGGCCGCGCGACCCAAATCGCGCTGGTCGTGGATGCGGAGAAAAGCCGCGCGGCCAGCGAAGGCCTGCCCGGCCATGCGCCCCCCGCCATCACCATCGCCGCCGCCCCTCGTGCTGCCGTGCTGCGGGAGGAATTGGCGCCCTTGCCCGGCACGCGTGAAGCGCCGCGCCGAGAAATTCAGCCCCTGCCAGGCGCAGCACCGATGGCCGAATTGGCCCCCCAAAGACGCGGCACCATGGCGCCCTTGCCGGAAACCGTGACGCAAACCGCGCCCCGCCCGGGCAGCCTTTTGGTGGATGCCGGGCAATTTTCCAGCCGATACGGGGCGGAAGCCGTCGCGGCGCGGCTGCCGGGCGCGCGGATCATCCAGCAGGGCAGGGGGCGCAATGCCAGCTACCGTGTTGCCCTTGGCCCCTTCGCCGAGGTCCGGGCAGCGGATTTTGCGCTTGAGCGGACTCTGGCCGCCGGCCTATCCGGGGCTAGGATTATTGTGGAATAAGGCGCTGCCTTTTCTTGGCGTAAAAGCGATCAGGCAAGAAGGAACCGGGCATGGCATCGCGTCGCAGCATCATTGGGGGTGTTTTGGGTGGCCTGCCGCTCTGGCTGGCGGCTGACCAAGCCTTCGCGCAGCAGCGCCCGGCACCGGCCCAGCCGCAGCGCCGCCCCGCGCCGCGCCAGGAAGGCACGCCCGTTGCCACCGCGGTTGGCAATGTGGATGTGCTGGCGCGGCAGGCGCTGATTGTGGATTTCGAAACCGGCGCCACGCTGCTTGAGAAAAACGCAGATGAGCGCATGCCGCCTTCCAGCATGTCCAAGCTCATGACCATGTATGTGGTGTTTGATCGGCTCCGCCAGGGCCGGCTGCAATTGGATCAGATGCTGCCTGTCAGTGAACGCGCCTGGCGCATGGGCGGATCCAAGATGTTCGTGGATATTGGCCAACAGGTGCGGGTTGAGGACCTTATTCGCGGCGTGATCGTGCAATCGGGCAATGATGCCTGCATTGTGCTGGCCGAGGCGATTTCCGGCAGCGAACAGCAATTCGCCGAATTGCTCACCGAAACGGGCCGGCGCATTGGCCTGATGAACAGCAATTTCCGCAACAGTACCGGCTGGCCCGATCCGGAACACCGCATGACCGCGCGTGATCTTGCCATCCTGGCGCGGCGTATCATTACCGACTTCCCGGATTTTTACCGCTTTTACAGCGAACGCAGCTTCCGCTTCAGCAATATCAGCCAGGATAATCGCAACCCGCTACTCACCCGCGTGCCAGGCGCGGATGGGTTGAAAACGGGGCACACGGAAGAAGCGGGTTATGGCTTGACCGGCAGCGTCATGCGCGATGGAAGGCGCGTGCTGCTGGTGCTGAATGGCCTGCCCAGCATGCGCGCGCGGGCCGAGGAAAGCGAACGCCTGATGGAATGGGCCTTCCGCGAATTTGAGGCTGTAACGCTGTTTCGCGCGCAGGATACGGTGGAAGACGTGCCGGTCTATCTTGGTGAGCGCCGCACCGTGCCCATGGTGGGCGGACGCGACATTACGCTGACGCTGCCCAGGCGTTGGCGCGATAGGTTGGAAGTGCGCGTACGCTATCAGGCGCCGCTCGCCGCACCCGTCATGCGCGGGCAGACCATTGGCGAATTGCAGGTGGCAGGGCAGGGGGTTCCGACTCTTTCCGTGCCGCTGGTGGCCGGGGCGGATGTCGAAAAGCTTGGTCTCCTGCCGCGCATTCCGGCGGTGATCGGGCGCTGGGTCTCCGGCGCCTGAAGTGCTGATGGCGCGGGGCTATTTCATCACGCTTGAAGGCGGCGAGGGCGCGGGGAAATCCACCCAGGCGCGGCGGCTTGCGGCAGCGCTTGCGGCGGCAGGTGTGCCCGTTTTGCGCACGCGCGAACCCGGCGGCGCGCCGGGTGCAGAGCGTATTCGTGACTTGCTGCTCTCACCCGGTTCCTGGGATAGACTGACGGAAGCCATGCTGCATTTCGCCGCGCGGCGGGAACATGTGGTGCGGTCCATCCGCCCCATGCTGGAAGCTGGCGCC
>JBIIIE010000213.1:0-5381 GCA_044235135.1 Roseomonas sp.
CATGGCCTGACCAATGCCGGCCATGATGCCGCCATGGCATTGGCCATGCACCAGCATGGGGTTGATCGGCACGCCCACATCATCCACTGCCGCGTAATTGGCGATGGTGACTTCGCCAGTTGTCGGGTCAATTTCTACCTCAGCGACATGGCAGCCATTGGGGAAATTGCATTCCGTGTCGCGCGTATAGGTCAGTTGTTCGTCAAGGCCTGGAGCTTCCCCCGGTGGCAGGCGCGCCGGGTCATGCGCAGCGGCGATCACCGCGGGCCAGCTTGTGGCGATATCCGTCCCCGCGACGCTGAAACGGCCATTGAGGAATTCAATATCTGCCACACCCGCTTCCAGCAGATGCGCGGCGATGCGCTTGGCCTTTTCAACGATAAGCGTCGCAGCACGGCTGGTGGCAACCCCGCCCATTTGCGAAGACCGAGACCCACCCGTGCCACCGCCCTTCAGCACAACATCTGAATCTCCCTGGATCAGATCAATGGCATCAAAAGGCAGGCCAAGCTTTTCAGACAGGATTTGCGCAAAGGCCGTTTCATGCCCTTGCCCATGGCTGAATGTGCCGACCGTCAGCTTGGCGCGACCCTCTGGCGTCAACGCCACACGCGCCCATTCAAAAGGCTGCCCGCCCGAGGCTTCAATGAAATAGCCAAGGCCAATGCCGCGCAGCTTCCCGTGCTTGGCCGCTTCAGCGCGTCGTGCTGCGAAACCCTGCCAATCGGCCAAGTTCAGAGCCATATCCTGGGTTTCCGCGAAGTGGCCGGAATCGATTACGTTGCCGGCGACATTGCGATAGGGGATCTGATCCGGGCGAATATAGTTGCGCCGGCGAATTTCTTCCCGCCCAATGCCGAAAGCCGCGGCACCTTGGTCAAACAATCTTTCCAGCACATAGGCGGTTTCAGGCCGACCAGCGCCGCGATAGGCATCCGTCGGCACCGTATTGGTAAACACGCAGCGCACCTGCACATTCAGCGCCTGAAGGTCATAGACTGTGCCATTGATGCGCCCACCCGCCATGGTGGGCACGCGCGGGCCGAAATCCAACAAATAGGCGCCCATGGCGGCCAAGGTGCGAATACGCACGCCAATTGCCTTGGCGTTTTCATCAAACGCCATTTCGGCATGCGTCACATGGTCGCGCCCATGCGGGTCTGACAGGAAGGTCTCGGTCCTGCCCGCGCGCCATTTCACTGGCCGCCCGAGCTTGCGCGCGGCCCAAAGCACCATGGCGCTTTCCGGGAAAAGCTTGCCGCGCAAACCAAAACCACCACCGACATCGGGCGAAATGACACGGATTTTCTCGAGCGGCACCTTAAACACAAGCTTCGCCAGATTGTCGCGCACCTTGACTGCGCCCTGGGATGGCGAAACCAGCGTCCACCTCTCCCCATCCCAATCACCGAGGGCGACACGCGGTTCCATCGGATTACCGACCACGCGGTTCTGCACCAGATCAACCGAGACGATGCGCGCGGCCTTGCTAAAGGCCTCATCCGCTTCCGCCGCGCGGCCGCTATCCCAATGGACGCAAAGATTACTGCCCTGGTCTTCCCAGATCACCGGCGCATCAGCATCAAGCGCCTTGCCGGTTTCGGTGATGCTCGGCAGGGTTTCATAGTCAATCTGGATCAGCTCGGCGGCATCCATTGCCTGATCACGGGTTTCGGCGACCACCAACGCCACCGGGTCCCCCACATAACGCACGCGTTCGGTTTGCAGGATATGGCGCGTGGGCGCGAAAAGCGGCTTTTCCTTGCCGGGCACTTCCACCTGAACGGGCAAGGGCTTCAGCCCATCAGCAATCGCATCATAGCCGGTCAGCACCGCCAATACGCCGGGTGCTGCCTTTGCTTCGCTGACATCCATGGAAAGGATGCGCGCATGGGCGTGTGGGGAACGCAGCACCACCGCATGCGCCTGTCCGGGGCGGTCCAGATCATCCGTATAGGTACCGCGCCCGGTCAGCAGCCGCACATCTTCCTTGCGCCTTACCGGCTGACCAATGCCAAACTTATCCATGACTTACTTCCTTGTGATTTCTTCAAGTGCCTGTTCAATGCTGGTGATGCGCGCAACCGGGCGCAGCCCTTCAATCGCGGCCTGATGTATTGCGCTGGAAAACGCCGCGCAGCCATCTTCCAGCACTGTCACTTCAAATTCCCGCACATGCGCGCCGCGCACGGTGGAAGCCACGCCGCCATTGGTGACAATGCCGGCCACCAGCAGCGCGCGAATGCCTGCCTTGCGCAGGGCCCATTCCAGGCGCGAATTCCAGAAGGCATCATAGCCGATTTTCTCGACCATCAGGTCGGATGGCGCCAATTCATCCACCAAGGCCTGGCCCCAGGATGCCGGCGCGAAATCCCCCTTGCGCAGGAAGGGGCGCATTTGTTTCAGGTGCTCCGCAATCAAAGGCTCCCCGCCCTTGCCCGGCACCAGGGTGAAATGGGTAGAGGCAATCCAGCCACCCTTATCGCGCATGGCCTGACAAAGCGGAGCCAGCCGCGCGGGCAGCGCCGCGATGGTGGCATCACTTTGCCCGCCGCGCGCATAAGCGCCCTTGGGATGGATGAAATCATTCTGCAAATCACAGAGCAGCAAAGCGGTTTCCGTGATGGGAACAACACCTGCCATAATCACGCCCTTTCGATAATCAAATTGCCGAAGCGATCCACCCGCGCCACCAGGCCAGGGTCAACCACCACGGTTGCATCGGGTTGTTCCAAGATGGCGGGGCCGGGGATTTCGGCACCCACCGGCAATTCAAGCCGCGCGTAAATGCGCGCCTCATGCCAGGCACCATCGAACCAAACCTGCCGCACGCCGCGCGCTGCTTTTTCCAGGCTTGCATCAGGCCCCGGTGCAAGTGCCGCCAGATCAAAAGCCGGGCGCCTGCCAATCGCGGCACTACGCAGAGACACGATCCGTACCGGAAGCCCAGGCAGCAAGCGACTGAAGGCGCGTTGATAGGCGGCTTCGAAGGCACTGCGCACAATATCGCGCGTCACACCCGTGCCGCCTGCCTGCACCGTTACCGGCAGCGGCACGGCAACCGTATGCGTCTGCCCCGCGTAATGCATATCCAACGTGAAGATGGTTTCGATGCGCTCCACCGGCAGGCCCGCGTCGCGCACAACGGCAATGGCGGCGCTTGCTTCGCGCACCAGATGCGCATCAAGCGCCGTGGCATCCAGGCTATCCAAATCAAGGTTCAGCGTGCGCACCTGATCATGCCGCACATCGGCGATGATGCAGCCAAGTGCGGAGGTCACCCCCGGAAAGCGTGGCACCAGCGCCGCCTTCAAGCCGACCTCGGCCAGCAGCGCGCCGACATGCAAGGCGCCGCCTCCGCCAAAGGGCAGCGCCACAAAACGCGCGGGATCAAGCCCGCGTTCGATGGAAACAAGCCTGATGGCGCCGGCCATTTTCGCATTCGCAACACGCAAAATGGCCTCAGCCGCTGCCATGGCATCGAGCCCAAGCGCTGCGCCGACATGCTTTTCAATCGCGGCCTTCGCCGCCGCGACATCAAGGCTGGTCAGCGCGCCGCCAATGGGCCGCGCCGCATTGATGCGGCCAAGCACCAGGTTTGCATCCGTCAGCGTGGGCCGATCATTGCCTTGCCCATAGCAGACCGGCCCCGGGCGGCTGCCCGCGCTTTCCGGCCCAACTTGCAGCAAGCCGCCGCGATCCACCGCCGCGATGGAACCACCGCCTGCGCCAATCGTGGTGATCTCGATCATCGGGGAACGGATCACCATGCCGAAATCAATCGTCGCCTGCGCGGCAAGTTCCATTTGCCCATCGGCAATCAATGAAACATCGAAGGAAGTACCGCCCAGATCGCAGGTGATCACATGGCTGAAGCCTGCGGCCTTGGCGATGGCGCCCGCGGCAATCACCCCCGCCGCCGGGCCGGAAAGCGCGGTGCGCGCGGGAAAGCGCCGCGCCGTCGCGGTGGACATGATGCCGCCATTGGATTGCACAATATGGAAGCGCCCGCCGAAACCTTCCTCAGCCAACGCGCCTTCCAGCTTGCCGAGATACCCCGCGACCAATGGCTGCAAATAGGCATTCAGCGCCGTGGTAGAAGCGCGTTCAAATTCGCGGATTTCCGGCAGGATTTCTGAGGAAACCGAAACATGCGGATTGGGCCAGATGCGCCGCACTGCCTCCGCCGCCGCCTGTTCATTGGCGGGACTGGCATAGGCATTGATGAA
This sequence comes from Roseomonas sp., assembly GCA_044235135.1. Classification (GTDB taxonomy): domain Bacteria; phylum Pseudomonadota; class Alphaproteobacteria; order Acetobacterales; family Acetobacteraceae; genus Neoroseomonas. The sequence goes on from JBIIIE010000213.1 coordinate 4,230, forward strand.
AATGATGGCGCAGGCTTCCGCGCCCGCCGCCAGCAATTGTCGCGCTGCCTTTTCCACCGCCGCGATATCAACCGGCGTGTAAATGGTTCCGTCCGCGAGGCAACGCTCCGGCACTTCAAGCCGCAAATCTCGGTCAGCTATTGGTTGGAAATCGCCCCATAGGCCCCAGGTGTGGCGGCGGTCTCGGCGCCGCATTTCCAGCACATCGCGAAAGCCGGCAGTGGTGATCACGCCAAGCTTGGCACCCTTGCGTTCCAGCAGCGCATTGGTGCCAACCGTGGTGCCATGCACCACCGCTGCCATGCCCGCCGCGCCGCCGAGTGCGCGCAGACCGGCGAGGAAACCGGATGCCTCATCACCGCGCTGGCTTGGCACTTTCGCAGTTTGAAAGCGCGCTGTTGCCGGGTCGAACAGAAACAAATCGGTGAAGGTGCCACCGACATCAACGCCGACAATCGCGCCATTCATTGGCCACGCCCTTCGTAATCACGCGCGGCGGCTTCGGCGCTGACATAGCCAAGGCGGATATCGCGCGCGATGGCGTGCTGCGGGCGCGCAGCGGGATCGCCCCAGCCGCCGCCGCCAGGTGTTTCCAGCCGCACGTGTTCGCCTTGCGCGATGGAAACGCCAACGATCTTGCTTGCCATGGGCGGGGTATCGCCCGCGCTGCCCCAGGTGAAGCGATTAAGCGCGCCTGCCGCGCCGCCCGCCACGCCAAAGGGCGCGAAACGCCCGCGTTCACCAAGCAAGGCGACTTCCGTGCGACCGGGGGCGAGCGCTTCAATTTCATAAACCGCGCCAACACCGCCGCGATGTTCGCCGGCGCCGCCACTATCGGGGCGCAAAGCCCATTGCGTGAACATCACCGGATAGGCGGCTTCCAGAATCTCCACCGGCGGAATGGTCGCTGTTGAGATCGGGTTATTCGCGTGATGCAACCCATCGGAGGCAGGGTTGCCGCCAAGTCCTCCGCCAAAGAAGGAAAACATCACCCAGCGCGTGCCGTTCTCTCGCTGTCCGGACAGCGCCAACGCATTGATGGTGCCGAAAGGCGCTGCCGTTGCGGTGGCCGGGCGCGCCTTGCCGAGCGCGCCAAAGATAACGCCAATCAGGCGCAGGATGGTTTCCGTATAACCCGCCACGGGGCGCGGC
>JBIIIE010000014.1:0-18302 GCA_044235135.1 Roseomonas sp.
ATCAACCGCGCGCCATTGCGGAGCTCGTGGCGGGCCTGCAAGCCGCCGAACGCGATCAGGTGCTGTTGGGTGTGACAGGTTCCGGCAAGACCTTCACCATGGCGAAGGTGATTGAGGCCGTGCAGCGCCCAACCCTGATCCTGGCGCCGAACAAGACCTTGGCCGCGCAGCTTTATGGCGAGATGAAAAGCTTCTTCCCCGAAAACGCGGTTGAGTATTTCGTTTCTTATTATGATTATTACCAGCCGGAAGCCTATGTGCCGCGCACCGATACCTACATCGAAAAAGACGCACAGATCAACGAACAGATAGACCGCATGCGCCATTCCGCGACCCAAGCGCTGCTGGAACGCAATGATGTGGTGATCGTCGCCTCGGTTTCCTGCATTTACGGTATTGGCTCGGTCGAGACCTATTCGCGCATGGTCGTGAAGCTTGAAGCCGGCGGACAGATTGATCGTGATGTGCTGGTGAAGGGCCTGGTGGAGCAGCAATATCGCCGCAATGATAACTTCTTCGCCCGCGGCACCTTTCGCATTCGCGGCGAAACCGTGGATCTGTGGCCGAGCCATTTGGAAGATCGCGCCTGGCGTGTCTCGCTCTTTGGCGATGAGATCGAGGCGATCCGCGAATTTGATCCGCTGACCGGTGAAATCACGGCCGAGATGGAGCGCGTTTCCATCTACGCCAATAGCCACTATGTCACGCCGCGCCCGACCCTGACGCAGGCCATTACGCGCATCAAGGATGAATTGAAGGAACATCTGGCGAAGCTGCATGCGGAAGGCAAATTGCTGGAAGCGCAAAGGCTGGAACAGCGCACCATTTTCGACATTGAGATGATGGAAACCACCGGATCCTGCAAGGGAATCGAGAATTACAGCCGCTACCTGACAGGCCGCAATCCCGGCGAACCGCCCCCCACACTATTTGAATACCTGCCGGAAAATGCGCTGCTGATCGTGGATGAAAGCCATGTCACCGTGCCGCAAATTGGCGGCATGTATCGCGGTGACTATAACCGCAAGACCGTACTATCCGAATATGGCTTCCGCCTGCCAAGCTGCACGGATAACCGCCCCCTCAAGTTTGAAGAATGGGATACCTATCGCCCGCCTTCCATTTTCGTCAGCGCCACGCCTGGCCCCTGGGAGATGGAACGCACCGGCGGGGCCTTTGCCGAACAGGTGATCCGCCCGACCGGCCTGGTTGATCCGGTCACGGAAATCCGCCCCGTCGAAAAGCAGGTGGATGATCTGCTGGCCGAATGCCGCGAAGTCGCCAAACATGGCGGGCGCGTGTTGGTGACCACACTGACCAAGCGCATGGCCGAAGACCTCACCGAATATATGACCGAAGCGGGTATTCGCGTGCGTTACCTCCATTCGGATATTGATACGCTGGAACGTATCGAAATCATCCGGGATTTGCGCAAGGGCGTTTTTGATGTGCTGATCGGCATCAATCTGCTGCGCGAAGGGCTGGATATTCCGGAATGCGCGCTGGTCGCGATTCTGGATGCGGATAGGGAAGGGTTTCTGCGCAGCACCACATCGCTGATCCAAACCATTGGCCGCGCCGCGCGCAATGTGGATGGGCGCGTTGTGCTTTATGCCGATGTGATGACGGAGAGTTTGCGCCGCGCCTTGGAAGAAACCGCGCGCCGACGCGCAAAGCAGGAAGCCTGGAACAAGGAACACGGCATTACGCCCCAAACCATCCGGCGCGATATCTCTCAAGCGCTGCAATCCATCTATGAACAGGATTATGTGACGGTTGACGCGCTGGAAGGCGAGGAAACCGCCGAATTTGTCGGCAAGGACCTCAAGGCCACCATCGCCGAACTGGACCGCAAGATGCGCGCGGCCGCGGCTGATCTGGAATTCGAAACCGCCGCGCGGCTCCGTGATGAAATCAAGCGGCTTGAAAGTCTCGACCTTGGGCTTTCGCCCAATCTGGCCGGGCGGTCGCTTCAGGAAGCCAAACCCAAGGCCAAGGCGGATTGGAAGCCAAAGCCCATGGGGCCGGGTGGCGGCGGCTATGACCCGGCCAAAGGCAAGGGCGGGCGGCGGCGCAAGGGGTGATTTGCCCAATAAAACGTCAGCTAAGCGCAGATTTAGGGCAAAACCGGTGCGAAGCAGCCTTTGCAGCCCCCGCCCCGCGCGGGTAAGGCTTGCTCCCGTCAGGCCAAGGGCGCAGAAAACCGAGGTCACGGGAATACAGGGAGATCACAAATGGCTCATGGAATTTCGCGCCGCGGCGCGCTCATTGCCGGCACGGCAATCCTCGCGGCCCCGATGGTCGCCCGCGCCCAGCCGGCGCGGCTGCGCTTCACGCTGGATTGGGCCTTTCAGGCGCCCAATGCTTTCGCCTTGCTCGCGCGCGACAAGGGCTATTTCCGCGATGCCGGCATTGATGTGCAGATTGATCGCGGCCAGGGCTCGGGCGGTGTGCCGGTCGCACTCGCGGGTGGTTCCTATGATATGGGCTATGCCGATCTGAACCCCGCCATCAAATTCGTGGCGGAGAATCCGGATCGTGGCATTGTCGCGGTGGCCGTGCTGCATGATCGCAGCCCGCTTTGCGCCATTGTGCGCGCCGATGGCCCCATCCGCACGCCGAAGGACCTTGAAGGCAAGCGGCTTGCCGCGCCGGATTTCGATGCCGGGCGTCAGCTTTTCCCCGCCTTCGCCAAGGCTGCCGGTGTGGATGCCAGCAAGGTGACTTTCCTTTCAGTGTCTCCGGCCTTGCGCGAACCCATGCTGGTGCGCCGCGAAGCCGATGGCGTGACGGGCTTTGTCACCACTTCCGCGCTCGCGCTGAAGGGCATCGGGCTCGACCATCCGGCGCAGCGCGTGATGATGTATTACGATCATGGTCTGAACCTTTACGGCGGCGCGATCCTGACCACGCGCGCCTTCATTGAACGCAACCCTGCCGTGGTGCGTGGTGCAACGGCAGCGCTGATGCGCGGCTTCCGCGATACGCTCCGCAATGGGCAGGAAATGTTGGACAATTTGAAGCGTGTGGAACCGCTGACCGATGTGGCGCTGGAACGCGAACGGCATGAGATGAATGTCGCGCGCGTCATCATGTCTGACCATGTGCGCGCCAATGGGCTTTCCACCGTGGATATGGGCCGCCTGCAAACCGGCATTCGCGCGGTGGAGGAAGCCTATAACCTGCCGCCCCGCGTGCAGGCGGCGCAAATCTATACGCCGGAATTCCTGCCCGCCGCTGCCGATCGCGCAGTCTGATCCCGCGCCATGGCGCAGGGTTTCGTGGATATCTCCAATGTCGCCATGCGCTATGGCGGCGTTGAGGGAACGCTTGCGCTGAAAGGCACCAGCCTTGCGGTGGCAGAAGGGGAATTTGTTGCCGTGGTCGGGCCTTCTGGCTGCGGCAAATCCACGCTGATGCGCCTGGTGACCGGGCTTTGGCCACCCACTGAGGGCCAGGTTTTTGTGGATGGGCGGGAAGTGGATGGCCCGCTTTCCATCGCCGGCATGGCCTTCCAGAACCCCACTTTGCTGCCGTGGCGCAATATCCTGGACAATGTGATGCTGCCCTTGGAAGTGGTGCAGCCGCATCGCGGGCAGCTTCGCGCCAAGCGGGCCGAATATGAACGCCAAGCACGAGAATTGCTGGCCCTTGTTGGCCTGAATGGTTTTGAAGCCAGATTTCCCTGGCAGCTTTCGGGCGGCATGCAGCAGCGCGCCTCGCTCTGCCGCGCCCTGATCCACCAGCCGCGCTTGCTGATGCTGGATGAACCCTTCGGCGCGCTTGATATCTTCACGCGCGAAGACCTTTGGGCGGTAATGCAAAAACTTTGGTTGGCGCGCCGGCCCACGGTCATTCTGGTGACGCATGATTTGCGAGAAGCGGCCTATCTGGCGGATCGCGTGCTGGTCATGTCATCCCGCCCTGGCCGCATCATTGCCGAACGCCGCGTGGATTTCCCGCGAGAGCGCACCATGGAGACCACCTACACCACCGAATTCCAGGATTTGGTGCATGAATTGCGTGATCGCATCAGCGATGCCCGCGATGCCGAGGAAATTGCCGATGCCTCGTAAAGCGCTCCGCAGCCCGGAAGCCTTGGCCGCCGCCGCGCGCCGCCGCCGTCGGCTGGAAGCCTGGCTGCCCTGGCTGGTGATTGCCGGCATGTTCCTGATTTGGGAAGCCGCTGTTTGGGCCTTCAATATTCAGCCTTTCATCCTGCCGGCACCTTCAGCGATTGCGGCGAGCATGATGAAATGGTGGCAACCCTTGCTCGCCAATTCCTGGGCAACGCTGCTCACGACCGTTATCGGCTTTGCCATGGCCATTGTCTTTGGGTTGTTGTTGGGCGTGGTGATCGGTTCTTCCGTGCTGGTCTATCGCGGGCTTTATCCGTTGCTGATCGCCTTCAATTCCGTGCCCAAGGTTGCCGTGGTGCCGGTGCTGGTGATCTGGTTCGGCGCCGGTTTCTGGCCCGCCGTGCTGACCGCCTTTTTGATTTCCTTCTTCCCGATTGTGGTGAATGTCGCGACCGGTATCGCAACCGTGGAACCCGAATTGCGCGATGTGCTGCGTGCGCTTGGCGCGAAGCCGGTGGATATCATTCGTAAGGTAGGTCTGCCGCGCGCCATGCCGTATTTCTTCGCCTCCTTGAAGGTTGCCATCACGGTGGCTTTTGTTGGTTCCATCATCAGCGAAACCGTTGCCGCCAATGAAGGCATTGGACATTTGATGCTGGTTGCTTCCTCTCGCTTCGATGTGCCGCTGGTCTTTGCCGGCCTGATCATCACCGGCGTCATGGGTGTGGCGATGTATTGGGTCGCGGTGACGATTGAAGAACGCACCACCGGCTGGGCTACGCGCGGCCAGCAGGACCCGCGCCTGGCGGCCGGGGGCTGAAAACATGGGGGAAGCGCCGCTTCGGCTTGGCATGATGACGCCAAGTTCCAACACGGTGTTGGAACCCGTCACGGCTTCGCTGCTGTCGCAAACCCCCTGGATCACAGCGCATTTCCAACGCTTGCGCGTATTGGCGATCAATCTTGGCGCGGATGCCAATAGCCAGTTTGACCCACGCCCGATGGCCGATGCGGCGGCGCTGCTTGCGGATGCAAAAGTCCATGCGCTCTGCTGGAATGGCACTTCCGGCGCCTGGCTTGGCCTGGAAAGTGACCGCGCATTATGCGCCACCATCACCGACGAAACCGGGCTGCCCTGCACCACGGCGACACTCGCGCTGTTTGATGCCTTGGCGGCGCTTGGGGCCAAACGTATCGGGCTGGTCACGCCCTATCTGAATACGGTGCAGACCGCCATCATTGAAAACTTCGCAGGGCTTGGCGTTGAAACCATGGTGGAACGCCATCTGGAAGACCCCGGCAATTACAGCTTCGCCGAACACAGCGCCGCCCGGGTGGATGCGCTGGTGCGCGAAGCGGCTGCGGCCAAGCCAGATGCCATCGTGATCCATTGCACCAATTTCCGCGGCCTGCCTGGCGCTGTGGGGATCGAAGCTGAAACCGGTATTCCCGTGTTGGATTCCGTCGCGGTCGCGTTATGGGGTGCTATGCGTGCGGCGGGGCGCGATCCCGCCATGATCCAGGCTGCGGGGCGGCTTTTCGCGCTAAGGTAAAACGGCTTTCTTGTCGTTGGCTGCGGAATACGCTCAGCGGTTCGGATAAAGCCTGGGATGCGTCACTTCCTCCGGCGGGCCGGGCGGGCGGATGGGCCCCATGCGGCCACAGGCCGTGGCCAGAAAGGCCACCGCAAGCAGCAGCATTAGGCTCCGCGCGCCAAAGCTCATGCCAGCTTCGCCTTCCATTCCGCGGCCATGGCGGCGACATTGGTGGGCGCGGTGCCGCCATAGGAAGTGCGCGACCGGACCGAGGCTTCAACCGTCAGCACATCAAACACGCCCGCCGTGATACGCGGTTCCACCGCCTGCATTTCCGCCAGCGTCAGGCCGGAAAGATCAACGCCGCGCGCTTCGGCCTTGGCGACCAGGGTGCCGGTGACGTGATGGGCGTCTCGGAAGGGCATTTTCAGGCTGCGCACCAGCCAATCCGCCAAATCGGTCGCCGTGGAAAATCCTGCCCCGGCGGCGGCGGCCAAGCGTTCCGTCTGCGGCTTCATATCCCGCACCATGCCGGCGGTGGCGGCCAGCGTCAGGGTCAGGTTTTCGGCGGCATCAAAAATGCCTTCCTTGTCTTCCTGCATATCCTTGAAATAGGTCAGCGCCAGGCCCTTCATCACCGTGAGCATCCCCATCAGCGCGCCCATCACGCGGCCCGTCTTGCCGCGCACCAATTCAGCCGCATCAGGGTTGCGCTTTTGCGGCATGATGGAACTGCCGGTGGTGAAGGCATCAGACAGTTTCACAAAGCCGAAATAGGGATTGGTCCAGATCACAATCTCTTCCGCCAAGCGCGAAAGATGCACGCTGCACATGGCGCAGCAGAACAGGAATTCGGCGGCGAAATCGCGCGACGCCACGGCATCCAGGCTGTTCCGCATGGGCCGATCAAAGCCCAAAGCCTTCGCTGTCATGTGCCGATCAATCGCGAAGCCTGTGCCGGCGAGAGCCGCCGCCCCCAGAGGGCTTTCATTCAACCGCGCCCGGCAATCCGCGAGCCGCGATAGATCGCGGGAGAGCATTTCAACATAGGCCAGCATGTGATGGCCGAAGGTCACGGGCTGCGCCGGCTGCAAATGCGTGAAGCCAGGCATGACACTGCCCGCATGTTCTTCCGCCCGCGCCACCAGGGCGCGCATCACATCCCTGATCTGGCCGGAAAGCCCATCAATCGCATCACGCACCCAAAGCCGGACATCCAAAGCCACCTGGTCATTGCGGGAACGGCCCGTGTGCAGGCGCTTGCCGGCTTCACCAATGGTCTCTGTCAGGCGCGCTTCGATATTCATGTGAATATCTTCAAGCGCGTCATCAAAGGGGAAATCGCCGGCTTCAATGCGCGCGGCGATTTTTCCAAGGCCGGTGCGGATCGCGGCCTCGTCTTCCGCCGTAATGATCCCTACATGCGCCAGCATGGCGGCATGGGCCAAGCTGCCTTGGATATCCTGGCGCCACATCTTGCGGTCAAACCCGATCGAGGCATTGATGGCGGCCATGATGGCCGAGGGGCCTTGGGCGAAACGTCCGCCCCATTGCTGGTTCGCGCTGCTGCTGCTCATGCGAAGGGAGTGTCTTTCGTGCCTGTTCTGAACCGCCGTTCCGCGATGTTCTGCGCCCCGGCCTTGATTGGCGCGACCCTACTCGCGCCCGGTCTGTCGCGGCAAGGGTGGGCGGCGAAAGGGCTTGAGAAATTGCGGGAGGGCGCGAACCCCGCGCCGCCGCCGGCCATTACCTTCACCGATGCGGATGGCAAGGAAACCACCCTGGCGGATTTCGCCGGGCAGGGCTTGGTGATCAATCTATGGGCCACCTGGTGCCCGCCCTGTGTGGCGGAAATGCCGGCGTTGGATAGGTTGCAAGCCATGGTTCGGGCGGAACGCATCGCGGTGCTGGCGCTGTCATCAGACCGCGGCGGGCGGGCGCAGGTGGAAGGCTTCTATCAGCGCCTGGGGCTGAAGGAGCTTGCGATTTGGCTGGACCCGCGCGGCGCCGCGGCCCGAGCACTTGGCGCGCGCGGCCTGCCGACGACGGTGATTATTGACCGCGCCGGCCGGGAAGTGGCGCGGCTGGAAGGCGAAGCGGCCTGGGATGCGCCGGCGCTGGTGGCAGCGGTGCGGCGGTTGGTAGCCTGAGCATTTTCAAGCCAATCCGCAAGGATTGGCGGCTCGGAAAATGCGATCAAACAACAGCTTAGGGCATGTCCGGGGCGCGAAGGCGCAACGGACAGGACCGAACCCTTCAAGCCTTTCCTGCGCCATGGCATGATGCGGCGCAGTCAACAGAAAGCGATCCCATGCGTCTTGCGGTGATTTCCGATATCCATGGCAATGTCGCCGCGCTTGAGGCGGCTTTGGATGATATCGCCCGGCGCGGCATCACCAACATCATCTGCCTGGGCGATTGCGCTTCCGGCATGTGCTGGCCCAATGAGACGACGCGGATGCTGATGGAAAAGAATATCCCCACCATTCGCGGCAATCATGACCGCTGGCTGACGGACCGCGTCGCGGAAGGGCTGAAGGGGCAGGATGGCTTTGCCTTTCAGGAAACCACCGCCGATCAACGCGCCTGGCTGTATGAATTGCCTGAACGCCTGACCCCCGCGCCCGGCGTGCTGGCCTGCCATGGCACGCCTGCATCCGATATGCGGAACCTGCTGGAAGACCCTCGGCACGGTATCCTGGTGCCATCGCCGCTTTCGGCCATTCGCGAAAGGCTGGGTGAGGATGGCATGGCGGCGCGCGTGGTGCTGTGCGGCCATAGCCATCAATCGAGCATCATCCACATGCCGGGCGATGGGCCCTTGGTGGTCAATCCCGGCAGCCTGGGCCTGCCTGGCTTTCGCGTGACACGCGGTGATCATCCGCATAAGGCAGAGGCGCGTTCACCCCATGCGCGCTACGCGATTTTGCATCTGGAAGAAGACACGAAGCCGATGGCGGAGCTGATTTCCCTTGTCTATGACTGGGAAAGTGCGGCGCGCCGGGCAGAGGCGGTGGGTGCGAACCACGCCTGGCCGCATGTGTTGCGGACAGGGTATTTGCCGGAATCGGTGGAGGAGTAGGGGCGTTAAATTCGCCCAAACCGCTGCAACGCCGCATCCATCTCAGTCGCGCGCCGTTCAATGCTTTGCACCTGATCAGCCGAAGGCCCGCCAGCACGCGCTGCCGCGGCGCGGCGGTCACGTTCCAGCGCATCAAGTTCTGATTGCAGGCGCGCACCTTCCGCCGCCGCTGCCGGGTTTTGCGCGCGTTCGGCGCGCAACCTGTCGAGTGTCGCGCGTTGAGCCGCCAAATCGCGCTGCAATCGCGCAAGGCGTTGTTCTGAAGCACGCACCGCCGCCGTGGTGCGCGCGGCTTCGGCTTGCGCGGCGGTATTGCGTTCGGCGGCCATTTGCGCGGCGCGTTCCTGCAACGCGGCGGCGCTTTCCAGCCGTTGCGCGCCGCGCACATCCTCACCGCTCACGGCCGCACCTATGCCGGTGAAGAAACCGCGTTCGGAAGCGGGGCCAGCGCCCGCGCCGGCGCAACCGGCCAGCAGCAAAAGCGGCGCGATGGTGCGGAAGGTTTTCAGCTTCATGGCAGGTCAGCCCGTCGGCACGCGGCGGAGCGCGGATTCCAGATCATCCGCGGCGGATTCCAAACGGCGCTGCGCCTGATCAATCTTCGCTTCCTCATTCATCAGTTGAGGCACTTGCCGCGCGCTCGCCACCAGGCGCTGGCGCGCATCGCGGGCTTCGCCGGCGGTTTTGCGCATCAGCTCCGCATCCTGGCGCATGGTTGCGGTCTCAGCGCGGTATTGCGCGGCGGTGATCTGGCCGGCGCGATATTGCCGATCAAGCTGCGCCAGGCGCTGCTGATTTTGCTTCGCCACCGCTTCGGAAGATGCGGCGGCATTGTTCAGGTTATTGGCCACCTGCTGCGCGGATTGAATGCGCTGGGAAGCGCTGGCTTCGCGGTTTTCAAAGGCAAGATTGCGTTCCGCCACCGCCATGCCGGCGGCCAGCCCGACAAGCGCGCCAATGCCCGCGCCAATCAGCGCATTCTGCCCGGTATTGCCGCGGCCAAAGGCTGCCGCCGCCGCCGCACCTGTCGCGGCACCGGCCAAGGCGCCCGTCGCCGCCGTTTGGTTCCAGCGCTGCGATTGCTGGCGCATGGCCTGTTGTTCGGCGGTCAATGGTTGGCCACTCGCGCCGACATTGGGGTTTTGGCAGGCGGGCAGCAGCAGTGACAGCGAAAGCAAGGCCGCCGCACCGCGCAAGGCGGGCTTCTGCCGTGGCAGGGTGAACATGTTCATGCGCGAAAACTCCCAAAACTCAGCGAAACATAGCACAGGCCAGGACTATGGCATGAGCAGCACCATTTTGGGGCGAAATCATCGCAAGCCGATTAACGCCTGCCCCCCGGGCAGCCGATGCCATAATCCCAACGGGTGGAAGGTGAACCCGGCGTGCCCATCACTTCCACGGTGACGACATAATCCTCGGGCGAACCGCCGGGTGGTGGGTTCCAGTCAAAGGACATGCTGCCATTGCCGGAAACAAAGCCCGGCGTTTCTGAAAGCAACCGCCCGCGATGATAAACGCGGATGCGATCCGGTTCGACGCGGGTATTGTAGGTGATGGTCACACGCCCCGGTGTCGGCCCCAGGAAATGCCGCGTTTCGGTAATGCCGCGTCCGCCGCTTTGCACCTCGGTATTGCAGGGCTCGACATTGGGGGGGCGTTCCAGCGGCCTTTCGGCAGGCCGAGGCGGCGGGATTGGCCGCGGTGGTGGAGGCGGCGTGGGCGGGCGCGGCGGTTCAGGCCTCGGTTCCGGCTGGCGCGGTGGCTCCGGCGCAGGCGGCGGCGGCGGCGGCGGTTCCGGCAGCGGGCATTCCGCGCGGCGGCGGCCCAATTCTTCTTCCAAACCGGCGATGCGGTGGCGAAGCTCCTGCTCTCGCTCCTTTTCCCGCAGCAGCGCCTGCATGGCGTCCAGATCGCCCTGTTCCACGCGACACATGGGGGGTTCCGGTGCCAACCAGCGCGAAACCCAAGGCGCGGCGAAGGCGGCCATGGCGCCGAACAGGGCAAGCGCCAGCAAGGCGGCGCCAAGCGCGGCCATGGGCAGGCGGGCGGGCGCCTCGGCCGGGCGGCCATCATCCAAGGGGCGGAGCAAGCCAAGCCCGCCCGGCGCATTGGCGGGTGCGATGCCCCAGCCGGCCAAAACGGGCCGGCCCTCATGCGCGAAAACCTGTTCAAAGCTTGGGATTTCGATGGCTGCGGCGAGCAGCGCGGGCAAATGCCCTGAAGCTGTCGGGTTTTGAGCCGCAGCCAATTCCGCGCTTCGCCTGGCTTCGCTGATGATGCGCCCGATCTCGGCGCGCAGCCTGTCACGCCCTGTGGTGTCCAATTCGGCAAAGCGCGCCACGCGGCCTTCCGGGGCGAAGAAACTCAGGCCCTGTTCGGTCGCGGTGACGGGGGCGAAAAAACCGGTCACCTCCGGCCCCAGCGCGTCATTCAGCAGCGCCGTTAAGGCGCGATGCGCCGCCGCGTGATCCTGCCCCGTCGGCAGGATCGCCCGATAGCCATCAAGCGGCAGGGTGATCAAAGGCTGCATGGCGCATCAGGGCACATCGAAATGCCCCACTTCCACTTGCTGCCCGGCGGCAACGCGCCCGGTAAACACCTGATCCGGCCTGCCTTCCCGCTTCACCGTCACGCGATAGGGTGAAGACGCCGGCGCCGGCGGGTTGTTCTGGAAATGCCAGACCATGATCCGGTAGCGCCCCGGCGCCGGCTCCGCCGCGAAGACAATGTTTTCAACCGGCGTCGCGATCAGCGCGTTATTGCCCGCATTGCGGTCCACATCCAATACGGCACCACAGGCTTGGCGATGGTCGAAATACAGGCGCTCGCCATTCGGGCAGATCATCATCAGGTCAAGATCATTGCGATCATCCCAGGCAAGGATGATCTGCACCCGCCCGCTGCGCGCGCCTTCGCGCCGGGCGCGTTCCGCATCTTCCTGGCGTGGCGGCGGGGGCGGCGGAGTTTGCTCAACACGGCGCGGTGGCGGCGGCGGAGGTTCGGGCGGCGGGCAGGCAGTGCGACGATCCCCAAGCCGCAGCATCTCTCGCGCGATATCGCTGCGCAGTGCTGCCTCGCGCGCCTGGGCGGCGCGGAGCTCATCCAGCAATTCCGCATTGCCGGGCTGCACCACGCATTGCGGCAGCGCGGCCTTGAACCAGCCAAAGGGGTCGCGCCAAAGCAACAGCAGCAACAGCAACAGCAACAAAAGCCCCAGCAGGCCGAGCAGCCAGAACAGCAGCGGGCGCTTCGCAGGCGGTGCCGCAGGCGGGCCGATAATCTGCATCGGTGCCATGCCGCCGCCGCGCCGGCGCGTCATGCCAATCAGCAATTCAGGGCTGGGTGCCTCGCCCAATTTCGCATGGCCCCAAGCAACCAGCACAGGCTGGCCGCCCACCACGCGCAGGCAATCCGTAGCGGGCGTGATCAGCGCCAACGCGATCAATTCGCCAAGAAACCGCTCACTTTCGCGCGTACTGGCGCGGAGCCGTTCGGCTTCTTCGCGAATATCGCCGTAAAGCTGCGCAAACGCCGCGCGCGCGGCATCCTGTTCGGCTTCGGGCAGGGTTTCGAGCGGCGGTGCCGCACCCTGCCCCGTTGCATACCAATCGGTGATGCCGCGATCCGCATCCGGGTTGGGTTCGGCGAAAAGCGCGGCATGGGCGGGGCTGCGCGCACGGCGCAGATAGCCCGAAATCTGATCCCAGGCCTGGACGGCAAGCTGCCCGCCCGTGCCCAGCACCTGCAATTCCGCGTTGCGGGTGGTGGCAATCAGGCTGCCATCGCCGGAACCCGACATGCGCGCGGCGCCGCCTTAACGCGGCGCCCCGGCGCCGGCAGGGGGCGCGGGGGGTGCGGGCGCCGCTGGTGCGGCGGGCGCATTGGCGGGCGGCTGAGGTGTCGCCGGCAGGCCGGGCACAACGGGCTGGCAGGCCTCTGTCTGCACCGCCGCCTGGATATTCTGCTGTTGCAGCCAGGGCAGCAGGCTTTCGGTCTTTTGTGCGTATTTCACGCGATCCGCCACCTGCGTCGCGTAGCTGACAAAGGTATTGATGCCGACCACGCGCCCGCATGTATCCACCAGCGGCCCGCCGGAATTGCCCGGAGAGATATCGGCGGAATGCGGCATGACCACCAGGCCGTTTTCCAGCCTTTGGATGGTGCTGATGCTGCCCCGCGTCAGCACCAATTCCGGCGGCGTGCCAAGCCTGCCCTGCTGCAATTCCTGCATGCCCTGTTCGACCTGCACGACGGATGCCGGGTAGCCCGCCGCCACCACATCCAAAAGCTTATCGGCGGTGGGCGTCAGTGCCAGCGGCTGTGCGCCGGCCACCGCTTCCGGCAGCTTGAGCAGCGCGAAATCCGGCATGCCTGGTTCAACCGGGCCGCCACCCGCGCCGCGTGTCATGCTGACCAGCTGCGCCTTCACCGCGCGGCCCATGGCGCGGGACATGACGAAAATCTGGTTCGGGTCCGCCTGCTGCACGACATGCGCATTGGTCAGGATGGTATCGCCCGCAATGAAAAACCCGCTGCCATGGCCAATCCCCGCCGGCCCGGCCGAGGCGATCATCACCGTCGCATGTTCCAGCAATTGCGCGAGTGAACCGCTGAAGGGCCGCGGCGCTTCACCCTGGCGTTGCGGGATGGCGGGCGGCACGGATCCTGGCCGCACGGGCTGGCGTTCCGGCGGTGGGTTCAGGCCAAGCGGGCCTTCCGGCGTGCAGACATTGGGGGTCGCGGCCAGGCGGCGCATGCGTTCCAGGTCACGCTCCAACGCCTCATTGGTTTCGCGTTGCAGGCGGATGGCGTTGCGGGTCGCGGCATCATCAACGACCGAGACGGTTTGCTGCCGCCCCGCCAGATCGCGCTGCATGTGCATCCAGGCAAGCCAGAAGCCAAGTGCGAGGAAGATCAGCGCCACAATCGCCAGCAGCGGCAATAGCCAGGCCGCCCCGCCAAACGGTGCGCGGGGTGCGGCGGCCATCACGGGTGCGGGTGGTGGCGGTGGTGGGGGTGGCGCTGCCGTAAGGGGCGCAGCAGGCGGCGCGGCAGGGGCTGCCGGCGCGGGCGCGGCCATGGCGGCGTTGGTCAGAAAGCCATCGGGCGCCGAGGCCAAGCGCTGCGAATACGGCCCCATGATGCGGCGGAGTTGCGCCGTGAGCGCGGCGGGGTCTTCGGCGATTTCCCGCGCCGCCAGGCCCCAGCCGGTCAGGATAATCTGGCCATCCAGCACCAGGATGGAATCGGCACTTGGCAGCACCAAGGCGCGGCGGAGCAGCGGGCCAATTTCGGCATCATCCAGCAGTGGTTCCAAGGCCTGAAGCTGGCGGGTCAGCGCGGCCTCCGCCTCCGCCCGGCGGGCGCTGGAGAGAGTGGGCAAGGGCTGCGGTTCGCCGGCGGCTTCGCCATACCAGGAAATGGCCCCGGCGCCGGTGATGGGTTCGGCAAACAGCGCGGCGGGCGCGCCGCGGGCCGCGAGTTGGTCGGTCAGGCGCTGATGCAGCGCTTGCACCGGTTGGCCGCGCAACAGCAAAGCTTGCAGCCCGGCAAGATCAGTCTTCAGGAGCAGACGTGGCGCGGCCATGGGACCTCGGGTTCTAGCGCCTGATCCGCGAAGGTGGAATCACCGGAGCGGTGAATCAGTCGCTTAAATTCAGGTTTAGCCTGATCCGCCTCGTCGGATCGGGCTAAAGCGAGGGAAGGCTAGATCAGGTTGCGCGGGTTTGGGAACACCCGTGCATTTTCAGAAAAGACCAGTGCTGTGGCGTTATTGCGGCGGCGCCGGGGCGCCTCATGCCGCCGCTTTTGCCGGTTCGCGCTGATAGCGCAGCCAGATCACGGCACATACCGCCACCAGCAGCAGCGGGATGGAGGCCCAATTCAGCGGCACCCAGCCGAAATGCTCATGCAGGAAGCCGGCCAGGAAGCTTGCCGTCGCGGTGGTGCCGAACACCAGGAAATCGTTCAGCGCCTGGGCCTTGCCACGCTCATTCGGGCGATAGCAGGTGGTCACCAGATTGGTCGCGCCGATGAACAGGAAATTCCAACCGACGCCATTCAGCGTGAGCGCAATCCGGAAATGCCATTCATGATTGCCGGCAAGCGCGGCGAATACACCGAGCAACAACAGCGCAATGCCCCAGAACATGACATTGGTGGTGCCATAGCGCGTGATCAGATTGCCGGTGAAGAAGGATGGCACGAACATCCCCATCACATGCATGAAAATCACCCAATGCGCTTCCGTGTGTGGCAGCCCGCAAGCCACAATCGCCAGCGGTGAGGCACTCATCAAAAAGGACATGATGCCGAAGGCGACCATGCCGGAAATAACGGCCGCGATGAAACGCGGCTGAGACGCAATCTCCAGCAAGGGGCGCGGCGGGGCGACGGCGGTGCCATCCGCCTTCACGGTGGCTTCCTGCATGGGTGGGAATTTGATGAAGCCCATGATGATGAAAACGACCGCATGAATGCCAATCAGCGCGATATAGGTCGCGAGATAGAGCGGCAGAATCTGATCATGCGAAATGCGCACAATACTCGGGCCGATAATGCCGGCCACCACACCGCCCGCCGTTACCCATGAAATCGCCTTGGCGCGATAGGATGCCGGCACAAGCTCCACCGCCGCGAAGCGATACATTTGCAGGCTGGCCACCGCATAACCCAGGATCAGCCCGCCGAGGCACATCAGCGCGAAGGTCGCGGTGTAGAGCCCTAACGCTACAATCGCGCCGCCCACCATGCCGAAGATGGAACCAACGCGGAACCCGAAGCGGCGCCCCATGCGCTGCATCAGCGCTGCCGCGGGAAACACCGCAATCATGATGCCCAGATGCTGCAGGGTGACGGGCAGCGTGGCGAGGTCTCGGTTATGGTAGAAGGTCACCACGGAAAGCGCGGTGGCGGCGAACATCAGCGTATTGCCGGCCTGACCAATCGCCTGACAACAGGCCAAGAGAAAAAGATTCCGCCGCGCGGCGCCATCAAGCACAGACATTCCAGGCACGCTTCCTTATGGCGTCTGATCCGCGTAGGTGGAATCACCGAAGCGGTGAATCAGCCGCCCAAATTTTTATGCTATCGAGTGATCCGTCGTGGCGGATCGCGCGATAGCGAAGCCGATGCTATACCCGAAAGCGCGGAAGGAAAAGCCGGTTTATCAGGCCCAAAGCCCGCGTTTGGCGAGCCAATCCTGCACCAGCGCTGCCACTTGATCACTATTGCGGTCCATCATGATCATGTGACTATTGCCGGTGATGCCGTGTTCGGGCAGGTCCACAATGTCCACCTTTCCACCGGCAGCGCGGAGCGATTCAGCGAAGGCAACGCCGCGTGCGCGAATATCGGGCCAGCGCGCATCTTCCTTGATGTAATCGCCATAAATCATCAGCACGGGAATATCGCGCAGATTGGCGATCCGCGCGGGATCGCCGACCGATGCCGGTTCCACCATCACCAAAGCGCGCAGCGCATCAGGCCGGCGCTGCGCTGCATTCCAGGCGAAGAAACCACCCTGGCTATGCGCCATGACCACCGCAGGGCCGACGCGCTGAAGCAGCGCATCATAGGCATCCAGCGTCATCTCATCCGTTGTCGTGAAGCGCGGCACGATCTGGCGCATGAAATTAAGGTAACTTACGCGATCGGCGGGGAATTGATTGCCCGGCAGCACTGCGCCGCGTTGATAGGAACCGGGGCCGGCGCCGATGCGAAAGCGCTCAAAAGGGTTGTCTATCGGCAGAGTCAGCGCGGTGCCGCCGGTGACTTCCGGGATCAAGGACCAACCGGACCGCCCGCGTTCCACCGCGTCACTCACATAAACCGGCCAGCCTTGCCGCAGGAAGAAATGCTGCCAGCCCTCGCGGCCATCCGGGGTGGTTTCCCAGCACACACCAGACAAGCCGCCGCCATGCCACATCAGCAGCGGAAAGCGCCCACGCGGCGCGGCGGGGATCATATACTGCGCGTAAAGCGCGCCGATCAGATAGGTGCCGTTCGGGTCCACCTTGGCCGGCACGCCGCCCGGGGTGAACAACACCTCGCGCGGCGGTTGGCCTTGGATAGTGACCTCCCGCCCGCCGACATGAAAACTACCCCAGGAAGCGAGGGAGACGGGCGCGGCCATGCTGGCCTCAACGCCCGGTCAGGATGCGTTCCACCAATTGCTTCGCGGTCGGAATGAAGCCATTGGAATAGAAGGGGTCAGACCCGAAACGATAGGCATTATGCCCGGCGAACATCAGGTTCTTTTCCAAAGCACCATCATGGCTGATATCCTGGAGCGTCTTTTGGATGCAGAAGCTGCGCGGATCGGCGCGGCGGCCATTGTCGAAATCCGGTTCATGCTGAGACCAATTGGAAAAGCGGCAGGCCGAAAGACAGCCCATGCAATCCACCTGATCCTTGACGATTTCGCGGGATTTCTCCGGCGTCACGAAAATCAGCGTATTGTCCGGCGTGCGCATGGCCTCGGTAAAGCCTTCGGCTTCCCAATGGGCGATGCGCGCCAGATCATGCGGCGTGACATAGACCGGGCGCTTGCGCGGCCCGACGCCATATTCGGACAGATGATCGCCGACCGCTTCCGCCGTATAGGCGACCTGACGATCATTGCGGTCTTCCAATTCGCGCAGGAATTCATTGCGCACGGCGGAAGAATAGAACCCGGTGGGGGAGAAGGGCTGCAACAGCACCTCACCTGGCTTCAGCGTCAATAGCCGCTGCTTCCAGGCATTGCTGATCGGGCTTTCCTGCGTCAGCAGCGGGCGCGTGCCGAATTGGAAGGCGATGGGGCCAAGATCGGGGTTATCTATCCAATCTTCCCATTCTTCCAGCCACCACACGCCGCCCGCCATGATGATGGGCACATCGCCCAGGCCGAATTCGCGCATTTGCTGACGGAGCTTCAGCACGCGGGGGAAGGGCGCCTCGGGAATCTTGGGGTTTTCGCTATTGGAAAGCCCGTTATGCCCGCCGGCCAGCCAGGGGTCTTCATAAACCACGCCCCCCAGCCATTCGCGCGTCTTGTGATAGGAACGCTTCCAAAGTGCGGCGAAAGCGCGGGCCGACGATATGATCGGGTAGTAGTGAATACCATAATCGCGGGCGACTTCGGCCAGCTTGTAAGGCATGCCGGCACCGCAAGTGACGCCATGGATCAGGCCCCGCGCGCCTTCCAGCATGCCGCGCGCAACCCGTTCCGCGCCGCCCATTTCCCACAGGATATTGGCATGGATGCGCCCCTTGCCGCCGGCCATATCCCAGGCGCGCTGCGCTTGGGCGATGCCGCCCTTGATGCCGTATTCAACCAGTTCTTCGTGCCGGTCGCGGCGGGTTTTGCCGCGATAGATTTGCCGGATGATATTGCCATCCGCGTCATAGCTATCGGCATTCACGGCCGAGAAAGTGCCAACGCCGCCCGCCGATGCCCAGGCGCCACAGGTGCGCCCATTGGAAACGGCCACCCCCTTGCCGCCTTCCACCAGCGGCAGGACATCAACGCCCCCCATCCTGATTGTATTGATGGCCTTCAAGTAACGGCGCTCCCCGCAAGAATGACAGTTTTGTGGCGTTATGCCATGCCCCGCCCCCAAT
>JBIIIE010000214.1:0-5350 GCA_044235135.1 Roseomonas sp.
CTCGGCAATGGTGATGACCAGCGCGCCGGCCAGGATGATGCCTCCGCCAAGCCAGGTCCAGGGATCGGGCACTTCGCCGAAGAAAATCCAGCCAAAGCCAACCACGGGCAGCAGGCGCAGATATTGAAAGGGCGCGACGGCGGAGGCCTCCCCCGCGCGATAAGCCGAGGTCAGCAGCCAGATGATGCCCGGCGTGGTGATGGCGAAGGCCAGCAGAAACAGCAGATCGAAGGCGCTGACCGGCGTGAAGGCGGAAATCGCGAAGGGCAGCATGCCAAGGCTGGTCACCACGCCAACCCAGGCGAGCACGGTTTCATTTGGTTCGGTTTGCGCCAAAATGCGGCTGGTGAGCGTAATGCCGCACCAACTGGCGGCAGACGCCAGCGCAAGCACAACGCCGATGAAGGAAATCTCGGCGCCCGGCCTCAGCATCAGCACCACGCCCAGAAACCCCGCCATGGTGCCGATCCAACGCGCCGTGCCGATATGTTCCTTCAAGACGGGCCCGGCCAACAATGTGGTGAACATGACATTGGTGAAGGAAAGAACCGTGGCGGTGGCGAGATCGAGGAAAACAAAGGACAGGAAATAAAAACCCCAGGTCAGCAGGCTGGCGGCACCGCGCATGATATGCAGCCCGCGCCGATTGGTGCGAAACACCTGAAGCCCGCTTTGCAGCAATAGCGGCATGACCCACAACAATTGCCCGAAGGAACGCGCGAAAAGCTGCATCGCGGTTGGGATGCCGCGTTCATTCATGTAGCGGATCGCCAGCGCCTCCCCGGCAAAGAGCATGGCCGCCAGGCTCATCAGCACCGCACCACGCAGATTGCCCGGCAGGCTGTTCCAGCGCGGCGTCAACGGTGTCACGGACGGCGCATCAATGCAGCGTCGCGAGCAGCCCCGCCATCAGCTTGGCGCGCGGCACCAGGCTGTCAATCAGCACATGTTCTTCCAGCGTATGCGCCATGGCACCTTGCACACCCAGACCATCCAACGTGGTGATGCCCATGGCGCCGGTGAAATTGCCATCCGAACCGCCACCGCTTGATTGGTGATTGATGTCAAAGCCAATCGCCTGCGCAATTTCCCGCGCATGGCGATACAGCGCCATGACCTTCGCATCAGGCTCCCAAACCGGGCGGGTCACGCCGCGCGTCACTTCCAATGTCACATCATTGGTGGAAGAACGGAGCGCCAGCATTTTTGCGACCCCGGCATCAAGATCTTCCTGGCGTTTCGCCATGGAAAGCGCCTCGGCTTGCGTTGTCGTGGTGACGCAATTCACCCATTGCCCGCCATGCAGGACGCCGACCGAAAAGGTGCAATCCTCGGTCGTCATGTCCTCAATCGCGAGTATCTGTCGGCACATTTCCTTGATGGAACTGCGCCCTTCCGCCAGCCGCGCCCCGGCATGGGAAGGCCGCCCCGTAGTTTTCAGGTTGAATCGGGCAATGGCGTAGCGGCCAGTCACCACCCCACCATCGGGCCGCGCGGGTTCCGGCACCAGCACAAACTTATGCCGCGCGGCTTCGGCTTCGATCAGGTCGCGCGTGGAGGGGCTGCCGATTTCCTCATCACTCGTCAGCAGAATCGTGACCGGCAGGGGTGTGGCCAGCTTCGCCGCGATGATCTGGCGCATGGCCTCCACCGCCAGCACCGTGCCGCCCTTCATATCCAGAATGCCGGGGCCGTAGCAGCGATTGCCCTCACGCCTTATCGGCAGTTTTTCCAGCGTGCCGATGGGATGCACCGTATCCAGATGCGCCATGACCAGAATGCCCGGCGCGCCATCACCTGCCGGGTGCGGAAAGCGCGCGCGCACGCAATCGCCAAGCCCCATGCGCCCGGGAATGCGATCAATGCGCGCACCAAGCAGCGCCAGATCGCGCGACGCCAAATCCATCATGCGATTGACCGCCCCCGCATCGAAGGTCGGGCTTTCGCAGGCCGCCCAGCGCATCAGGCGGGCCAGGATGTCATCAGCTTCAAAAGGCAGGGCAAGGGCTGCGTGGGTCATGGCGGGTCTGCTCTCCGGCGAAATGTCCTAGGGCACGCCAGCCTGCGGTGCCGCGCGGCTTAGGGCAAGGGGGCAACTCGGCAGGCTTGCGACGGCATGATAGGGTTTCGACCAAACAAGGACCAAGCCCATGCGCCTGCTGATCGCCAACGCCAATACCACCGAAGCCATTACCGAAACCTGCGCCGCGGTGGCGCGCGCTGCTGCCGCGCCCGGCACCGAGATCATCGGCGCGACACCGCGCTTTGGCCCGGCGGTGATCGCGACACGGGTTGAGAATGTCATTGCCGGCCATGCGCTATTGGAAGTGCTGGCGGAACATGCCGGCCAAGTGGATGCCGTTCTGCTCGCGGTAAGTTTCGATACCGCCTTGGATGCGGCGCGGCAGATGATGCCTTGCCCGGTGCTGGGCATGACAGAAGCCGCGGCGTTGACCGCCTGCATGATGGGCGGGCGGTTTGGCCTGATCACCTTCGGCAATGTGGAACCCTACCGCGAATTGATCGCGCGCCATGGGCTTGAGGCGCGGCTTGCTGCCCTGGCCGGGCTGGATGCGACCCCGCCTGAAGCGCTCGCCAATCCCGAAGGGGTTGCGGAAAAGCTGCGACTCGCGGTGGATGGGTTGGCGGCGCAAGGCGCGGATTCCGTGGTGCTGGCCGGCGCGGCGCTGGCGGGCTTTGATCAGCGCTTGGCCGGGCGGGCCGCCCTGCCCCTGCTTGACGGCATTCGCTGCGGCGTGAAACTGACGGAGGCGCTGGTGGCGCTCAACCCGCCGCGGGCGCAAAGCGGTTCCTATGCTCCGCCGCAGGGGCGGTTCAGCAAGGGCTTGACCCCAAGCCTTGCGGCGCTGTTGCGTGGCGGTTCTGAATCCTAGGGGATAAGCCCATGCGTCTGGATGGACCTGACAGCAAGAATATAGACGACCGACGCGGTCAGCGCGGGGGCGGCGGCGGTATGGGTCGCGTTGCCGTGGGCGGCGGCTTTGGCGCCGTGCTGCTGCTGCTACTTTCCATGTTTCTCGGCGTTGATGTGACCAATCTCGGCGGCGGCCAATTGGCGCCGCCCAATACTGCGGAACAACGTCAGGCCCCATCAGGGCAGGCCGGCCTGCAGGAAGATGAGGCGCGGCGCTTCATCTCTCGCGTGCTGGCGGAAACCGAGCAGGTCTGGAATGAGGCCTTTCAGGCGCTTGGCCGGCGTTATGAGGAACCGGTGCTTGTGCTCTATAGCGGCGCGACCCGTTCGGGCTGCGGGGCGGCGCAGGCGCAGGTGGGACCGTTTTACTGCCCCGCCGATAGGCGGGTTTACATAGATTTGGATTTCATGGGGCGTTTGCTGCGCCAGCTTGGCGCGCCGGGCGATTTCGCCGCCGCCTATATTGTGGCGCATGAGGTCGGGCATCACGTCCAGCATGAATTGGGCGTGCTGGAAAAGGTGGAAGGCCTGAAGCGCCGGGTGGATCAGCGCACCGCAAATGAATTGCAGGTGCGCGTTGAATTGCAGGCGGATTGCCTGGCCGGGCTGTGGGCCAAGCGCGCCCATGATGCGCGGCGCATTCTGGAAGCGGGCGATATCGAAGAAGGCTTCCGCGCCGCCGCTGCCGTTGGGGATGACACCTTGCAGCGGAAATCCCAGGGCTATGTGCAGCCCGAGACCTTCACCCATGGCAGTTCCGAACAAAGGCTGCGCTGGTTTCGCCGCGGGCTGGAGACAGGCCAGCTTTCTGCCTGCGATACCTTCCAGCCTGGGCCTTTGTGATCAGGCGCCAACCAGGCCACGCTTGCGGAGCAGCGCATCCACCTGCGGTGGCCTGCCGCGAAACGCCGTGTAAAGCGCCATGGGGTCCGCCGTGTCGCCAGCCTCAAAAATGCTCTTGAGCTTTGCTGCGAGTTCCGGATGGAAAGGGTCGCCCGCTTCCTCAAATGCCTCAAACCCATCGGCGTCCAAAACTTCCGCCCAAAGATAAAAGTAATAGCCGGCAGCATAGCCATCACCGGAAAACAAATGGCCGAAATGGATCGGACGATGCCGGAGCGCCATGCCTTCTGGCATGCCAATCTCGGCCAGGAAGGCGGTTTCAAATTCTTCCAGGGCCAAATCTTCCGGCGCCTCATGCCGATGCAGCGCAAGGTCAATCAGCGCGCAGGATAGGTATTCCACCATGGCGAACCCCTGCCCGTCATTGCGCGCAGCCAGCACGCGGGCGAGCAAAGCCTCATCCAAAGCCGCGCCGGTCTCGTGATGGCGGGCATGGGTGTGCAAGGTCTCTGGCAGGCTCAGCCAATGTTCCATTACTTGTGAGGGGAATTCGACAAAATCGCCAAGCACGGCAGTGCCGGATTGTGATGGGTAGCGCGCGCGACTCATCAGCCCATGCAGCGCATGGCCGAATTCGTGAAACAACGTGCGCGCCTCATCAAAGGACAGCAGCGTTGGCGTGGCGCGGGCGAGATTGTTGTTGTTGATAATGATGGGCGCGGTGCGACCATTCAGGCCATCCGCGACGCGAAAGCTGCTCATCCAGGCACCGGAACGCTTGCCGGGGCGGGCATAGTTATCAAGCAGCAGCAGGCCGACATGATTGCCGGCCTGATCCAAGGCTTCAAAGCCGCGCAGATCGGCATGATAGCGCGGGATATCGGCGCGCTCTTCAAAGACCAGGCCAAACAGGCGCCGTGCAGTATCGAAGATGGCGCGCAGCATGGCTTCCAATTCAAAATGCGGCTTTAGCGCAGCGCCATCGAAATGATGCTTCGCTTGTCGTGCGCGTTCCGCCCAATAGCGCCAATCCCAGGGCTCGATCGGGCCGTTATGGCCGGCAGCGCGCGCGAAATCTTCAAGCTCGGCCTTCTCGACCGCAATGCGGCGCTTGGCGGGTTCCCAACAGGCGCGCAGCAATGCCTCCGCCGCTTCGGGCGAACCCGCCATGGTGTCGCGCAGGCGGAGGCGCGCGAAATCAGCCTCCCCCAACAATTGCGCGCGTTCACGGCGCAGCATCAGAATATCGCGGATCAAAGGCGCATTCTCGCGGCCCTTGGTCAGCGCACCGCGCGCGGCGAAACCGCGCCAGAGTTTTTCGCGCAAATCGCGCCTGGCGGAGAAAGTGAGGAATGGCTCGGCGGAAGATCGCGACAGCGTGAAGACATAGCCATCAAGCCCGGCGCCAGCGGCGGCTTCTTTGGCGGCTTGGCGCGCGAAATCTGGCAGGCCATCAAGATCGGCCTCGGTCAGCACCAGGCGCCATTCATTCTCATCGGCCAGCACATTCTGCCCGAAGGCGGTGTGGAGCGTGGCCAAGCGGGTGGAGATTTCCGAAAGCCGCGCGCGGGC
>JBIIIE010000215.1:0-5329 GCA_044235135.1 Roseomonas sp.
TCCCCGCGCGGATATGATCACCCATATCATCCTGGTACTCGGCGTGCTGCTTTTCGCGCTGCCGATCTGGATTGTGTTGATGGGTTCCACCCATGATGCCGGCACCATCGGCCGCGGCGATGTGCCTTTGCTGCCGGGCGCGGAGGCCGCAGCGAATTACAGCGCGGTCTGGAGCCAGGGGAACAGGCAGCGTGCCGGCGTGCCGGTTTCAACCATGATGTTCAATAGCGCCATCATGGCGCTGCTGATCACCTTCGGCAAAATCGCGATTTCCATCATCTCGGCCTATGCGGTTGCCTTCTTTTCCTTCCCCGGACGCATGCTGTTCTTCTGGGCGATTTTCATCACGCTCATGCTGCCGGTTGAAGTGCGCATCTTCCCGACCTTTCAGGTGGTATCCGATCTTGGCCTGGTGAATACCTATGCCGGGCTGATCGTGCCGCTGATCGCCTCGGCCACCGCAACGCTGCTGTTCCGCCAATTTTTCCTGACCATCCCGGATGAATTGGTGGAGGCCGCCAAGATGGATGGCGCAGGTCCCATTCGCTTCTTCAAGGATGTGGTGCTGCCGCTATCATCAACCAATATCGCGGCGCTTTTTGTCATTCTGTTCGTCTATGGCTGGAACCAATATCTCTGGCCGCTGCTGGTGACGACCTCCACCGATGTGGAAACCATCATGATCGGCATTGTGAAAATGCTGGGCTCTCAGGGGGATACGGAATGGCATTTGGTCATGGCAACCACCGTGCTCGCTTTGCTGCCGCCCGTTGCCATTGTGATCCTGATGCAGCGCTGGTTCGTCAAGGGATTGGTCGAAACCGAGAAATGAGAAACCCCCATGGCTGAACTCAAACTTTCCGGCATCGTCAAGAATTTCGGCGCAGTGCGCGTGCTGCATGGCATTGATCTTGCCGTGCGGGATGGGGAGATGATTGTGATTGTCGGCGCTTCCGGCTGCGGCAAATCAACCTTGCTCCGCATCGTGGCGGGGCTGGAACGCAGTACGGGTGGCACGGTGCTGATTGATGATCGGGACGTGACGGCGCTGGAACCGGCGGCGCGCGATATCGCCATGGTGTTTCAGAACTACGCGCTTTATCCGCATATGCGCGTTTTTGATAACATGGCCTATGGGCTGCGCATCCGCGGCTTGGCCCGCGAAGACATCAAGCGCCGCGTTGGCGAAGCCGCCGATCTGCTCGGTCTTTCCGCGCTTCTGGATCGCCGCCCGAGGGAGCTTTCCGGCGGGCAGCGCCAACGCGTCGCTATGGGCCGCGCCATTGTGCGCGAACCGAAGCTGTTCCTGTTTGACGAACCGCTCTCCAACCTGGATGCGAAGCTCCGCGTTGCCATGCGTGCGGAAATCAAGCGCCTGCAACGCCGGCTTGGTGTCACCAGCCTTTTCGTGACGCATGACCAGGTGGAGGCGATGACGCTTGGCGATAGGCTGGTTGTCATGCATGAAGGCCGCGCAGCGCAAATCGCCTCCCCCATGGAGATTTTTGAGCGCCCGGCCGATACCTATGTCGCGGGCTTCATCGGCAGCCCGGCGATGAATTTCCTGCCCGCCACCATCACGGAAGATGGCAAGGCGGCGCGGCTTGCGGATGGCAATATCCTCGCCCTGCCACCCGGCCAATATGCCGCGCAGCCGGGGCAGAAGGTGACACTTGGCATTCGCCCGGAACATATCAGCCTGCCGGGGCCGCTGCGTCTGACCACCGATTTGATTGAACCGCTGGGGTCTGAGAGCGTGGTGCATGGCAAGCTGGCTTCGGGTGAAACCATGGCCTTGCGCCTGCCCGGTGCGCCGCCTTCCGCCGCGGTGTTGGAAATCGCGCCGCGTACCGAACATTTGCATGTATTCGATGCGGAAACAGGCGAACGCCTTCCAGCGCCTGCCTGAACAGCGTCACGCCTGTCCGCGTTCCAAAAGCAGGCGCTTCACCTCATTCTTCGGCACCTTGCCATAGCCGGAACGCGGCAGCGCATCCCACACCACGATTTTCGCTGGCCATTTATAACGGCCGAGCTTGCCATCCAGATGCGCCATCACCGCCGCCGGATCAATCACCGCACCCGCTTCGGCCACCAGCACCGCAACGCCGCTTTCACCCCATTTGGCATCCGCAACACCTACCACGCAGGCTTCCGCGACGGATGGGTGCGTCAGCAAAGCTTCCTCCACTTCGCGCGGATACACATTGGACCCGCCAGAGATATACATGTCCGAAGCGCGCCCGGTGATGTACAGGAACCCGCGCGCATCCAAATGCCCAAGATCACCGGTATGGAACCAGCCACCGGCAAAGGCCTTTTCATTCGCGCTGTCATTTTCAAAATAGCCCGCGAAAACGGCAGGGCCGCGTACGCAAATCTCGCCGGTTTCACCCGCCGGCAAGGGCTTATTCGCCGTATCCAGAATCGCCACCTCAATCCCCGTGCGCGGATAGCCACAAGACCCGACCGGCATGGCGGGATCGTCTTCAAGACTATGCCAGGAAGGCGGCAGCACGGTGATATTGCCGGTCACCTCGCCCAGGCCAAAATACTGCACCAGGCAGGGGCCAAGCTTCACCAGCGCGTATTTCTGATCCTCCCGATACATCGGCGCACCGGCATAAATCACATGACGAAGCGAAGAATGATCATGCGTGTCCACCGCAGGGTCACGGCAAAGCGTGTTCAGGATGGTCGGCACGGTGAACATGTTGGAAACCCGATGCGCTTCAATCAGGCGCCAGGCTTCCGGCACATCAAAGCGCTCGCCGGGCAGCAGGATGGAGACCGCGCCGCGTGCCACTTGCGATAACGCATGCACGCCCGCGCCATGTGAAAGCGGTGCCACTACCAAAGACGCATCATGCTCATTCAGCCCCGGCATCAGATCAGCGATATGGTTATTGATCACGAAAGCCATTTGCCCATGGGTCAAAATCCCACCCTTGGGCCGGCCCGTGGTGCCGGAGGTATAAAAGAACCAGGCGGGATGGTCGCGATCCACATCGGCGGGCAGGGTCACGGGCGCAGCCTGGCCTTCCCTGATCAAATCCTCCCAGGAAAAGCCCGCACCTTCGCCAATGGCAATATCCAGCACGCAGGCCGGGTTCTCCGCGCGGCAGGCCGCGCGATGCTCCGGGAAGGCCACATCGAAAATCTGTGCCTTGCAGCGCGACGATCCGGCCAGATACGCAGCCTCTGGCGGGCTCAGGCGGAAATTCGTCGGCACCCAAACCGCGCCAATCAGCCAGCAGGCCCACACCCCTTCGAAAATCGCGTTATTGTTGCGCGAATGGATCAGCACGCGATCCCCAGCGCCAATGCCGCGTGCGCGCAAGCCAGCCGCCGCGGAACAGGCGCGGGCGGCGATTTCCGCCCAGCTCCAAACCCGATCGCGCCAGATCAGCCCTGGCCGGTCCGGCAGGCGGCGGGCGGTTTGCAGCAGCATGGCACCCAGGTTGGAAGTCGGGATCATGCGGCGTCTCCTTTAGATGTGCCTTTTCGGCGGTTCGCTTCATGTTTCGCTTGCCCTCAGGCGCGGGCTTGGGCAAGGGAGGATCATAGTCCGGACTTAACCATAGGGAGAAGAACGCCATGACCACCCCATTCCAGGGCGCGACGCGCCGTAACTTGTTGCTGGGCGCCGGCGCGCTCGGCCTGGCCGCCCCCGCCATTGCGCGTGCCCAGGGGCAATACCGCGCCGAATACAAGGTCTCGGTCGTGGGCAATCGTCCGCTGCCGATCTCTGACGGCGCCTTCACCTGGGCGGAACTCGTGACCCAGCGTTCCGGCGGGCGGATCAATATGAAGGTCTATCCTGGCAGCCAATTGGTCGGCGGCGATCAGACGCGCGAATTGGTCGCCATGCGCCAGGGTGTGATTGATATGGCGGTGTTTTCCACCATCAATATCTCGCCCCAAATCCGCGAAATGAACATCTTTTCGCTGCCCTTCCTGATGCCCAATCACCGTGCCTATGACGCCATCATCAATGGTGAAGTCGGGCGCGATTTGTTCGGCACGCTGACCAGCCGCGACGTGGTGCCGGTCGCTTGGGGCGAGAATGGCTTTCGCGAAATCTCCAACAGCAAGCGCGAAATACGCAAGCCCGAGGATCTGCGCGGCCTGAAAATCCGCTTCGCCGCCGGTGCCATTTTCAGCGAAATCTATCAGGGCCTGGGCGCCAATCCGGTGCAAATGTCTTTCGCCGATCTGCAACCCGCACTTTCCACCGGCGCGGTGGATGGGCAGGAAAACCCGGTCAATCTGTTCCTGGGCTTCCGGATGGACACGCTGGCGCAGCGCCATTTGACCATCTGGAATTACTGCGCCGATGCGGCGATTTTCGTGGCCTCCAAGGCGGTGATGGAAAGCTTCGCGCCGGCGGATCGTGACCTTGTGATTGCCTGCGCGCGGGAAGCCGCGCAGAAGCAGATCGCCGCAGCACGCAAGGGGCTTGGCATTGATGGGGATCGTTCCTCGATCGAAGAATGTATCCGCCGTGGTGTGGCGGTGGCGGAGCTCACGCCCGCCGAAAAGCAGGCCTTCGCCCGTGCCACGCGGCCGGTCTTTGACAAATGGGCGCAGACGGTCGGCACGGCGCTGGTGCAAAAGGCCGAAGCCGCCATCAAGCAGGCCGTTGGCTGACGCGCTGTGAGCGTTGAATTGGATCCGGGGGCGAGCCTCCCGGATCCGAAAACCCGTATTCCGCTGAGTTTCGAACGTATTCTGCTGGCTTTGGCCATGGCGGCCATGGCGCTGATCACGGCGGCCAATGTGCTGGCGCGGTATCTGACCAATGTGTCACTCGCCATCACCGAAGAATATTCGGTGGTGCTGATGGTGGTGATTGCATTGATCGGCGCCGCACTTGCCATTGCGACCGGGCGGCATATCCGGGTTGGGTATTTTACGGATCTCATGGGCAAGGCAGGCCGGCGATGGGCGGAAATGCTGGCACTGATTCTCGCCGTCATCTGCTTTGGCCTGCTTGCGGTTTTCGGCGCCAAACTGGCCTATGATGAATATCGTTTTGAAGTGCTTTCCAATGGGCTTGGCAATCCGCAATGGCTCTATACCGGGTGGCTGCCCTTGATTTCTCTGCTGGTGATCGCGCGCGCGGCGGGGCGGTTGATCCGGCTTGCGCGCGGTGAGGATGGCTGAGCCATGATCGCCACCATTCTGTTTTTGGCCTTTGCCGTGCTGCTCGCGGGCGGTGTGCCGGTCGCGATTTGTCTTGGGCTGGCCGGCGCCTTCGCCATTTGGCTCGCGGATCAATCCATCATGGCGATGCCGACCAATGTCTATGCCGGCATTGCGAAGTATC
>JBIIIE010000216.1:0-5319 GCA_044235135.1 Roseomonas sp.
GGAGACCCCCCCGCAGCGCATTGCTGAGCCCGAGGGTTTGGCCATCATTTATGAGGGCGTGCAGGAAGGTGAAGGCGACGCCATCCCCCCCGCGCCGCCGGAGGTGGCCGCAGCACCGCCCATCCCAGATATCCCCCCGCCACCGCCGATGCTGGCCGCGCCAGCGCCCCCGCCACCGCCTCCGCCGGTTCTGGCCGCGCAGCCGCCACCAGCAGCCCTACCCCCGCTAACAGCGCCACCGCCCGTTGCGATGGCTGAGCCCCTCATCCCTGTCCCACCGCCCCCGGTGGTTGAGCCGCCCGCGCCTCAATTGGCGGAAGCACCGCCGCCGCGCGAGGAACCCAGGCCGCCCGCACCGCCGCAGCAGGTGACAGAGGCGCCGCCACCCCAATCGCCACCGCCAGAACGCCGCGCGCCTTCGCGCCAAAGCTCCTTACAGGCTTCGGCCGCACCAGTGCGGTTGAACGCGGCCTTGCAAGGGAGGGAGAGCTTCACCCTGGAAGGCCAGACATCTGCACCCGAGCCCTTGGATACAACGCGGAACCGCCGGCCCAATTATCCCGAGGCAAGCCGCCGTCGTGGGGAGCAGGGGATTGTGCGGCTGGAATTGCGGGTGGATGCAACGGGCCGCGTTGCGGATGTGCGTCTGCTGGAAACATCGGGCTTCAATGCGCTGGATACGGCGGCGCTGAACGCAGTGCGCGATTGGCGTTTTCGCCCGGCTGAGCGTGCGGGAGTGCCGGTAGCAGGCAGCATTACCACGGCTGTGCATTTCCGCCTTGAAACCGCGCGGCGCTGAGGCGATGTGACGCTTTTACGGGAATTGAATGATGGTCAAGCTTGATGTGATCACCACGCGCGGTGGCGATGGCGGGGAAACCTCACTCGGCGATGGGGCGCGGGTGCGCAAGGATGCTTTGCGCGTTGAAGCCTATGGCACGGTGGATGAAGCCAATGCCGCGATAGGCGTATTGAGGTTGCATACGGGTGAAGACGCGGCGGCGGATGCGATGCTGGCACGCATCCAGAATGATCTTTTCGATATCGGTGCTGATCTTTGCGTGCCCGGTGAAGCGGGCGCGCGGCTGCGCGTGGCCGATACGCAATCTGCAAGGCTGGAAGCGGAATTGGCGGAGATGAACGGGCAAATGCCCGCGCTGAAATCCTTCGTGCTGCCGGGCGGTTCTGCGGGGGCGGCGGCAGCGCATGTGGCGCGCACCGTGACCAGGCGCGCGGAGCGTCTGGTGGTGGCGCTGGCAGCGGCAGAGGAAGTGAACCCCGCCGTGATCCGCTATTTGAACCGGCTATCGGATCATCTTTTCGTCCTCGCGCGGCGCCTGAATGGCAATGGCGCCGGCGATGTGCTGTGGGTGCCGGGGGCGACGCGGGGCTGAGCCCGCGCCGCCCGCGCAGTTTCAGAAAACGCCGCGCATGCCCAGAATGGCACTGCGGCCAGGAATGACGAAACCATTGGCCGGTTCATAGCGCCGATTGCCAAGGTTGCGCGCTTCGATGAAGGCAGTGACCTGGTGGGTTACGGGCAGTGAGGCAGTCATGTTGAAGACGAAGCCTTCCTCATTATAGCCATTGCGGCCAAAGCCGCCATTGTCGGGATAGATGAAATCCCATTGCCTGCCGAAATAGATGAATTCCGGCGCAATGATCAGCCGCGCATTCGGCACATCCACCCAATCCACCCGGGGCGCGATGCGTGGCGATAGGCTTGCGGTGTTTCGTGGGCGGCGCGCGAGGGGAAGGTCCTTCGTCTCATCGCGCGCCTCCTGCACGGTCCAGGCGGCGCGCGTCGCAAAACTGTCCGAAAGCCGCCAATCCACGCCGAATTCTCCGCCCCTGATATGGGCGCGGGAAATGTTTTCATTGGTTCTGAAGTCGGGCGTGGATTGAATGAGGTCACGAATCCAGCTTTCGAAATAAAGCGCGGAGATCGTGAAACCTGGTGCAAGATCCGTTTCGATCCCTGCCTCCCAGGCGGTAGCGTGTTCTGGGCGCAGATCGGGGTTGCCCCGAAAGCCGAAATTATTGATGCCGTAGCGCTGATAAACGGATGGCGCCTTGAAGGCGGTGCCGCCGGAAGCCCGCAGCCGGGAAGCGATTTCCGGCAGGCTCAGCACACCACCCAGCCGCCAGGTGGTGGCGCCATCAACATCATCCGGGGCGTCCTGACGCAACGCGGTAGTGATGTCCAGCCGATCCCAAAGCCGGTGTTGCGTGCCGATATAGGCGAAGCTGCTTTGTTGCGATTTGTCCACATCCTGCCGGAAGCCGCTCAGGTTTGATCTGGTGAAGGCGGATTCATTTTCAAAGCCGGCGCCGAATACCAGATTATTCGCGCTGATCACGCCAAAATCCGCAAGCCTGACCGTATTGTCCCAGGCAAGCCTTTCGCGCCGCCCGCGATAAAGATCATCAGCGGTACTGCTGCTGAGGCTATCGCGCCAATTGGTATAGCGGCGCCGATCCTCGGTGGCCGATAGCGTCACGCCCGTGGTCCAATCACCGCCGAATAATTCCGTGGCGCTGCGCAGAAACCCCATCCAGTTGCGATCATCGCCGCTGTAATTCGGATCATCATTGGGGATATTGTCCAGACCGAAACGGTTTTCCCGCATGGTCACCAACCCATCCAGCCGTGTCATGCCAAGCAGGTTGGCGGGCGCCGTCTCACCAATATTCACGCCGCCGCGCGCCGTGATCACGGCGGATCGGAAACCATCCCTTTCGCCTTGATTATTGTAGAAGCGCGGCGCGACCGCGTTTGATCCGCGTGTGGAAAGGCTCTGCCCCGTCACGCCGTAATCCGTATTGCCGATGGTGCCTGCAACACCCGCCACGCCGCGCGCGGTGTAATTGGTGCCGCCGGCCACTTCGCCATAAGGCTGCGCTTGCCGATCCGCGGGCGCGCGACGCGTGATCAAATTGATCACGCCACCAATCGCGGATGTGCCATAGATCGCGGAAACCGGGCCGCGCACCACTTCGATGCGTTCAATGTCACCCAGCAGCGCATTGCCGAAATTGAAGGCGCCGCTTGGGTGGCTGGCATCATTGATCGGCACACCATCACGCAACACCAGCACATGGTTGGAATTGGTGCCGCGCATGAAGCCCGAAGCCTGTTGCCCCATCCCGCCACTCGGCACGATGTTGAAGCCAGGCACGCTCACCAGCGCATCGGCCAGCGTCACATAGCCGCGTTCTTCGATGGTCTGGCGATCAATCACCGTGGTCGCCGCCGGCAGGCGTTCCTGCGGTGTGGGTATCCTTGTTGCTGTCACAATGGTTTCAGGGATGCTTGCCGTTTGCGCTAAGGCGGGGGCAAGCGGGGCAAGCGCGAGTAGAATGAGAATCCGGTGTTTCATCCGGCATTCCTCCGAGCATAGGTATCAACGCACCCCAAAGCCTTGCGGCCCTGGGGCATTTCCTACGCTGTTCGCAGACGGGGCTGCGCGGGTGTCCTCGCACAGCTTTGGTCCGTTGCATCGGTGCACCCCGCCCGATACGCGCGAGACAACTATGCGACGGCCGGTCTCCTGGCTCGCGACCCGGAGGATATCCTCCTTTCTGCCCGCCTTCTCGCGTGAAATGATGATATCCGCTGCGCGGCTCTCATCATTTTTTTTGAGCGGCTGATTCACGGCTTCGGTGTTCCACCTCCGCCGATCAGACGCATACGCAATGGCATATGGGCCAGATATAGTCGCCTACAGTTGCGGGGGCAGCCGCGGATTGGCGGTGGGTTTCACCGGCTCGCGCGTTCCCGTTTCAGCCCTTTCGGGCCACCGAAGCATGGGGGAAGGCTAACCAGCCGGGCAATATCTGTCCAGCAGAATTGACATCAAATGACATAGCCCAAAGCCTCAACGCCAAACCAGACAATGGCAAGCAGCACCCCGGTTGCGAAGATATTGGCGAGGATGGTGGCAACAATGCCGATCCCAACCACCTTGCTGTCATTTTCCACCACGCCAAGCGACATGACGATGGTACCAAAGGCGGGCGGGCCATTGGTGCCAGGCCCGGGCAGGATCAGCATCAGCGCGGCATAGGCCGTGAGCCAGCCAACCACCTTATCCGCCGTATTATTGGTGAAGGGGCCAGGGCGCGGCCTGACATAGCGTTCCACCCGGGAAAGCCATTTGGAAGACCCGGTCGAAAGCCGCATCACATCGGTGCGCTTGAGCGATTGCCGCGCGATGAAGCGGGGCAGTTTCGGCTGACGAAAGCCAAGCCCCATTTGCACGCCCAGGATCAACATCGGCGTGCCGAAGATGGAAGCCATGCCCGGCAAAAGCCCTGGCAGGCACAGCATCAGGATCAGCAGGCCAAAGGCGCGGTCGCCGAAAGCCTCGGCCATTTCGCCAAGGGTGATGCGTTCACCGGGGCAGCGTTCCACCACCTCCGCAATCAGGCGGGAAATGGGCGCGTTTTGATGATTGCCGGCAATCGGGGGCAGGGCGTCTTCCATGATGGGCGAGTGGCGTCCTGGGGCTAAAGGTTGCCGGTACGCGTTACATAGCGTTTTGGCCACCGGACGCAACTTACCTTTGGTTAAGCTTGTACCCACCCAGGGCTCAACGCCCCTGGAAGGCCGGTTTGCGCTTTTCCATGAAGGCCTTGCGGCCTTCCTTGTAGTCCGCGCTGTCGAAGCAGGCGGTCATGGCGGCATTGATGGCGGCGATGTCACGTTCCGCCCGGTCCTGCAACACCGCCTGCACGGTGCGCTTATTGGCAAAAAGCGACAGCGGCGCATTCTGCGCCAGCGTCGCGGTCAGCTTGGCCACTTCCCCGGCCAGAGCATCCGCCGGCACCAGCCTATTGATCAGGCCAATACGCTCGGCTTCGCCGCCGTCAAAGCGTTCGCCGGTCATCAGGATCATATGCGCATGGGCGGGACCGACCAAGCTGACCAGATGCTTCACCATGTCAAAGCCATAGGCGATGCCAAGCTTGGCTGCGGGAATGCCGAATTGGCTGCCCTCGGCCGCGATGCGGATATCGCAGGACATGGCAATGCCAAGCCCGCCCCCCATGCAAAAGCCGCGAATTTCCGCAATCACCGGCTTTGGATAGGTAGCAAGCTTCAAGCGCCCAACCGCTGTCTGCCGGCCATATTCCTTTTGCGCATCAGCATCCGAGCGGATTTTGTCGAATTGGCTGATATCCGCGCCGGAGACAAACGCCTTGTCACCCGCGCCCGTCAGCACCACGCAGCGGATAGAAGCATCCGCCGTGAACACATCCAAGGCCTGGCCCATGCCATCCCACATCGCAACCGACATGGCATTGCGCTTTTCCGGC
>JBIIIE010000217.1:0-5299 GCA_044235135.1 Roseomonas sp.
GCGCCAATTCTGGAAAGGCTTTCGGCGGCGACTAATGCGGCGCTTGCAGATCCCGCCTTCCGCGCCAGCCTTGCCACATCCGGCATCACCGCCTCCGCGCCCGGCACCCCCGCCAGCGCCGCCGCCTTCATCGCCGCCGAGACCGCGCGCTATCGCCCGGTGGTCGAGGCCATTCGTCCGGAGCTTGAACAATGACCCGCGTATTGCGCCTGGCCGGCGCCCAAATGGGACCGAACCAAAAAGCCGATAGCCGAGAAGCCATCCTGGCGCGCATGATCGCATTGTTGGAACAGGCCGCCGCCGCAGGCGCCAAGATGGTGGTGTTCCCGGAATTGCCGCTGACCACCTTCTTCCCGCGCTGGCTTTTCACCGACCAAGCCGAACTGGACAGTTATTTTGAACGCGAAATGCCCAATCCGCGCGTGCAGCCTTTGTTTGATCGCGCGCGCGCCTTGGGTGTTGGCTTTTATCTTGGCTATGCGGAGCTCACACCGCATGGCAAGCGCTACAACACGTCGATCACAGTCGGGCCGGATGGCAGCGTGCTTGGGAAGTATCGCAAGATTCACCTGCCCGGCACGGTGGAACCTCGTGAGGGTGATCGCTTCCAGCAATTGGAAAAGCGCTATTTCGAATATGGAGATCTCGGCTTTCCCGCCTTTCGCGGCCCCGATGCCTGGGGCCGGCCCGTGCTTGGCATGTTGATCTGCAATGACCGCCGCTGGCCGGAAGCCTGGCGCTGCTATGGCTTGCAGGGGATCGAGTTGATGCTGATTGGCTATAACTCGGCGGCCTATGATCCGATGGGTGGCGATAGTGAAGATCAGTCCTTGCGGACCTTCCATTCGACACTCGCCGTGCAGGGCAATGCCTATATGAATGCGACCTGGGCGATTTCCGTCGCCAAGGCGGGTGTTGAGGATGGTTCCGGCCTGATTGGCGGTTCAGTGATTGTGGACCCGAATGGCCGTGTGGTGGCGGAAGCCAAGACGCTGGGTGATGAGATCATCGTGGCCGATGTGGATTTCGATGCCTGCCGCCAGGGCAAGGAGAAGATGTTCAACTTCGCCGCTCATCGCCGGCCGCAATGGTATCGCGCCATGATTGACCAGGTGGGGGCCGTGCCACCGGCGTGATGCGCGCCCTGCGGATCACGATGACACTCTCTTATGTATTGGAAATGGGTGGCAAGGCTTTGGTGAACCGATGACCGTCTTCAGTCTGAACCTGAACAAGATCGCCCTCCTCCGGAATTCGCGGGGGGGCGACGAGCCCAATCTTGCCGACTTCGCGCGAAAGGCGATTACTGCCGGCGTCCGGAGCCTGACGGTCCACCCGCGTGCGGATGCACGGCATATTACGCTCGACGACGTGGTCACACTGGCGAGGCTGCCGGAACTGGCATCGGGCGCGGTGGAACTCAACATCGAGGGCGATATGCGCGCCGAGTTGATCACACTCGTCGAAACCCTGCGACCGACCCAGTTCACGGTGGTCCCGGTCACTCCAGGCGAGGTGACATCACATCGCGGCTGGCGTGCTTACGATCCTCATGTCGAACTTCGGCGCATGGTCGAGCGGCTGGCCGGGATTCGCGTCGCCGTGTTCTGCGACGCTACTAATGAAAGCTGCGATTACGCAGTCGCCGCTGGGGCTCAGGCGATAGAGCTCTATACCGGACCCTTTGCCAGTGCGTTCAAAACAGGTACGCATTCGGCCGAGCTCATAGCGTTGCGCGAGACAGCTGATCATGCGCGTCAATTTGGGCTACGGGTGAATGCGGGCCATGACCTGACGCTGGAAAACCTTGCCGCGCTGCGCGCTTCCGTGGAGATTGACGAGGTGTCTATCGGCCATCAGGTTACCATTGACGCTCTTCTTATGGGTTGGGCTGCGGCACTCTCAGCCTATATGCACGCCTGTCGGTGATCTAGGAACAGCTACGAACGCCCAAAGGATAAGCGCATGACCCGTTCCCTTGTTCTGGCTGCCGCGCAATTGGGCCCGATCCAAAAGGCCGAAGGCCGCGATGTTGCTGTGGGGCGCATGATCCGCCTGCTGGAAAAGGCGCATCAACGCGGTGCTGAGGTGGTGGTCTTTCCCGAATTGGCGCTGACCACCTTCTTCCCGCGCTGGTATGAGGAAGACCTCGCCAATGCTGATCATTGGTATGAAGCGGCACTTCCTTCCAATGAAACCGCGCCGCTGTTTGAAGCCGCGCGCAAATACGGCATCGCGTTTCATCTTGGCTATGCCGAGAAAACGCCGGAAGGCCGCCGCTTCAACACCGCGGTCTTCGTGCTGCCCTCAGGCGAGATTGTGCTGAAATACCGCAAGGTGCATTTGCCGGGGCATAAGGAATTCGATCCAATCCGCCATGTGCAGCATCTGGAAAAGCG
Organism: Roseomonas sp.; assembly: GCA_044235135.1. Classification (GTDB taxonomy): domain Bacteria; phylum Pseudomonadota; class Alphaproteobacteria; order Acetobacterales; family Acetobacteraceae; genus Neoroseomonas. Next base: position 2,400 of record JBIIIE010000217.1, read on the forward strand.
TTATTTTGAGCCGGGTGATCTTAGTTTTCCCGTGATCCGCGCGCCGGTTGCGGGCCAACCGGTAAATGTGGGGATGATGATCTGCAATGACCGCCGCTGGCCGGAAGCCTGGCGCGTGATGGGGTTGCAGCAGGTGGAATTGGTGATGCTCGGCTACAACACGCCATCACTGAATATGGAAAATCGCGGCTTTGAGGCGCCTCATTTGCGCGTGTTCCACAGCCATCTTTCTATCCAATCCGGATGCTACCAGAATTCCTGCTTCGCGGTCGCAACCGCCAAGGCCGGCACGGAAGATGGGCATGAGCTTTTCGGCCATTCCATCATTGTGAACCCGCAAGGCGAGATCATGGCCCAGGCGACAAGCTGGGATGATGAATTGATCGTGGCCGAAGCCGATCTCGGCAAATGCGAATTGGGCCGGAAGACGATTTTCGATTTCGCGCGCCACCGCCGGCCAGAGCATTATGGGCGTATCGCCGATCAGGTGGGCAGCGTGCCGCCAGCGGAATGGAAAGGCGGCGCCTGAATTTACACCACAACGACATTCGGCCCCGCCGGCAGAATGCCGAAGGGATCGAACACCAGGGGCGCGGTGCGCGTCATCGCGGCCAGATCAAAAGCGCGATGCGGCGTGCCGAGCACCAGTGCATCAGGCCGCGCGCCATCCGGCATGGTAAGCGACAGACTGCGCGGAATACCTGACAGCACCTCGGGAACCGTGCTGAGCACCGGGTCATGCCAGGCAATCTCAGCCCGCGCGTGTTGCAAGTGGTTCAAAAGCCTGAGCGGTGCGGCGGCGCGTAAATCCGCGACATTGGGTTTGTAGGTCACGCCCGCCACCAGCAAGCGCTTGCCTTCCAGATCATCACCAAGCCGCGCGCGAATATGGGCCATAACGCGCGCCACGCGCCCGCGATTACGCGACAGCGCCTTGGCAAGCAGTTTGGAAGGCGCGCCCACGCGCGCTGCCTCCATCTGCAAAAAAGCCGGGTCCACCGGAATGCAATGCCCGCCCGCGCCAAGCCCGGGCCAAAACGGCGCAAAGCCAAAGGGCTTGGTTGCCGCCGCCGCCACCACATCACGCGTCGCCACGCCAAGCGCGGTGAAAGCGGCGTGAAGTTCATCCATCAGCGCGATATTCACCAGGCGATAGGTATTCTCCAAAAGCTTGGCGCATTCGGCGACCTCGGGGCTCGCCACCACTTCGATCTGATCAACAATATGCCGCCAGAATGCCAAGGCACGGCGCAAAGAGGCATCATCGGTAGCACCCAACAGGCGCGGAATGCTGCGGGTTGGCGGTGCATGTGGCCCGGGGTTTTCCCGTTCCGGCGACACGGCCAGGAAAACATCCCGCCCCACGCACCAGCCCGCTTCTTCCAGCACAATGCGACATAACCCATTGGTCGCACCCGGCTGGCAGGTGGATACCAGACACACCAGCGCACCTGGCTTGAGGCCACGCCCCGCGATGCCAAGCGCTGCGCGCACAGCCGTCAGGTCAGGCCGCCCGCGCGCATCAAGCGGCGTGGGCACGCAAATCAGCCAGGTATCGGCGCCGGAAAGCGCGGCGGGATCAGCGCTGGCTTGGAAGCTACCCGGGCCCGGATCGCAGCCAGCATTGGCAAGCCAGCGCGCCTCGGGCGCCGGGTCATAACCGATCACCTCATAGCCGGCAGCGGCGGCGCCAAGCGCCAAGGGGCGGCCCACATAGCCAAGCCCGAGCACAGCCAAGCGGCCGCGGCTGAGGCGCGGTGCCGGGGCAAGGGCAGGATGTAATAGACGCAGGCTCACGCTTTTATGATTGTATTTATACTTCAGAATACAACCCATGGTTTAATTTTTGTTGCGACGCTCCAGCGCTAAGCCCTTCAACGTGCCGTGCAGGGACCAAGCATCAGGGCTAAACCCTTGTTTTTGGCCCATCTCATGCCGGAAATCCTATTTCCCCAGCGCCTGATTCTCCCCTAGAAAAGCCGCTTCAACGGGTTGGGGGCAGCCATGGCCAGGCTTTCAGGTTCGGATGATGACGGCATGCTCACCGTGGTGGGGCATCCGCTGATCCAACATCGCCTATCGCAAATGCGCGCAAAAACCTGCCCCGTGCCGACCTTCCGCGCCCTGCTCCGCGATATCGCCATGCTGCTGGGCGCTGCCGCGCTGGCGGATTTGCCGCTTGAAGCGCGCGAGGTTGAAACGCCGCTGGAACGCATGGCCGCCCCAAAACTGGCCGGCAAGCCACCCATTTTCGCGCCGGTGCTGCGCGCGGGCATTGGCTTTCTGGATGGCATGCTGAACCTGCTGCCGGAAGCAGGGGTGGCGCATATCGGCGTCTATCGTGATCACAAGACGCTGCAAGCGCATGAGTATTATTTCAGGGCGCCGGATGATCTGCCTGAGCGCCTGGTGATCCTGCTCGACCCCATGCTGGCCACCGGCAATTCAGCCGTCGCCGCGCTGGATCGGCTGAAGGCGCGCGGTGCGACACGCATTCGCTTCATCTGCCTGCTCGCCGCGCCGGAGGGGATAAGGCATGTGCGGCAAGCCCATCCCGATGTGGCGATCTGGACCGCGGCAATTGACGAAAGGCTCGATGAAAACGGCTATATTCGCCCCGGCCTTGGCGATGCCGGGGATCGCGTTTTCGGCACTTGAACCTGAGCATTTTCAAGCCAAGTGGATTCACTTGGCGGCTCGGAAAATGCGACCAAACAAAGATTTAGCGCGCTTCAGATATGGAGCGCCCGCCCATCCACCGCCAAAGCCGCTTCCTTCACCGCCTCATTCAGTGAAGGATGCGCATGGCAGGTGCGCGCGACATCTTCGGCACTTGCGCCAAATTCCATCGCCAGCGCCAATTCCGCAATCAGCGTGCCGGCATCCGGGCCGATGATATG
>JBIIIE010000219.1:0-5238 GCA_044235135.1 Roseomonas sp.
GCAGGTGCTGCGTGAAATGGCCGATCTGCTCAAGAAGGAAGGCGCGGAAATCAAATACGCCATCCACCCCGTCGCGGGCCGTATGCCCGGCCACATGAACGTGCTGCTGGCCGAAGCCAATGTGCCCTATGACGAGGTGTTTGAACTTGAGGAGATCAATGCCGAATTCGCCGATGCCGATGTGGCCTTTGTGATCGGGGCGAATGACGTGACCAACCCGGCGGCCAAGACCGACAAATCATCGGCGATTTACGGCATGCCCATTCTGGATGTGGAACGCGCGAAGACCGTGTTCTTCATCAAGCGCGGCATGGCGAGCGGTTATGCCGGCGTGGATAATGAGCTGTTCTTCCGCCCGAATACCATGATGCTGTTCGGTGACGCGAAGAAGGTTACGCAGGAAATTGTGCAGGCCTTGCAGCGCTGATTGGCGCGTGGTTCAGAGAAGCCCGGCTGGTGCAAATCAGCCGGGTTTTTTTATTCCTCCTGCCAAGGCGCTTTCACATCATCGCGCGGCGGGCGGCCCCGCTTCATGCGCCCACGCGACAATTCCGTGACCACGCCATGCAGGGTGCGGAGTTCCTGTTCCGTCACCTCGCCACGCTGGAACCAATGGCGCAGATTGCGCACCATGCCCGGGCGCTTTTCCTGATTGTCGAGGAAGCCCGAGGCATCCAATTCGGCAATCAGCCGGCCCAGAAAAATATCCAATTCGCCCTTGGTCGCGACATGAGTTTCATTGGTCATCAGATAGCGCGGCGGCGTAGCCTCGGCGGCCATCCACCATTCATAGGCCAGGATCATCACCGCCTGCGCCAGGTTGAGCGAGTTGTGGTCAGGGTTCAGCGGGTAGCGGACAAGTGTGTCGGCGCGCGCCAGATCCTCGGCTTCCAGCCCGGCCCTTTCGGGGCCGAATAGCACCGCCACACGCTGGCCCTTGGCGTTGATGGCGCGCAAATCTTCCGCCGCCGCGCGGGCATCGCGCACCGGGATCACGACATGCCGGGGCCGAGGGCAGGTGGCGAAAACGCGGTGACAATCCGCCAAAGCGGCATCGAGTGTATCAAACACCTGCGCAGCATGAATGATGGCATCAGCGCCGGAAGCCGCCGGCAGCGCATCGGGCTGCGGCCAGCCATCGCGCGGCGCCACGATACGCAAATGGAACAACCCACCATTGGCCATGGCGCGGGCGGTGCTGCCGATATTGCGCGCCATTTGCGGGCGCACCAGCACAATGATCGGGCTTTCACCCGGGGGCGGCGTGAGAGGCGCCCCCCCTTCCCCGCGCCCGCCTGTCATCGCGCCAGAAAGGCCCGTGGAGCATTTTCAAGCCAAGTGAGCATCACTTGGCGACTCGGAAAATGCGACCAAACCAAAAACTCAGATTGTTTCCCGTGTTTGTCTGTCATCGTGCGAGAAACGCTCTGAGTTGGGCGATTTCCGCTTCCTGCGCGGCGATGATGCTCTCCGCCAGGCGCCGCATTTCCGGGTCCTTGCCGTGGCGCAGCACCACGCGCGCCATATCTATCGCGCCCTGATGATGCGGGATCATGCCGGCGGCGAAATCCCGATCCGCATCGCCGGTGAAGCGGATATTCATGTCGCGATGCATCTTGTCATTGGCTGCGCGATATTCGCGGGTGGAGGCCGGTTCATTGGCCGAGGCACGCGCGCCATGGCCGTGATGATGGCCCTGTTGCGCCAGTGCCGGCAGGGCAAGGGTGGCGAAGGCAAGGCAAAAAATGATCCGCTTCATGATGGTGCTCCCGGTTTGGTTTTCAACCGAGAAAGGCTGCGGCTTGCCATAAGGGGAAGGTCAAGCGCGTTTCCAGGTGGTACCACCCGCGCCATCTTCCAGAATGATGCCCTTGGCCTTCAAATCATCGCGAATGCGATCAGCTTCCGCCCAGTTTTTCGCCTTGCGGGCCGCGAGCCGCGCGGCGATGGCGGCTTCAATCGCGGCGGCATCATCGCCATCGCCTTGCAGCCATTGGGCGGGGCTGGCCTGCGCCACACCCAGCACCAATGCCGCTTCACGGAAGGCCGCAACCACGGCACCAATTTCGGGCGCATCCTTCAGGCCCATGCGTTCCAGCACAACATTGGGCGAGCCACCCACCGTCAGCGCATTGGCGAGCGTTCGCAGGTCTCGCAGCCGCGCCAGCGCCAAAGGCGTGTTCAAATCATCACAAAGCGGTTCCAAAGCCCAATCCGCCATGCGTGCGGCTTCATGATCCGCATCCGCAGCGCCAGCGCGCGCCAGCATGGCGTAGTGATCATCCAATTCCGCCTTGGCTTCATCCAAGCCGGCCGCAGTGTAGTCCAGCGATTGGCGGTAATGGGTGCGCAGCAGCAGCAGCCGAAACGCCTCACCGGCCCAAGCACCCTTCTTCAGGATATCGCGCAGGGTGAGGAAATTGCCGAGGGATTTCGACATCTTCTCCCCATCCACCATCAGCATGCCGTTATGCATCCAATACCGCGCAAAGACGGTGCCAGGAAAAGCGCAGATTGATTGGGCGATTTCGTTTTCATGATGCGGGAAAATCAGATCTTGCCCGCCGCCATGAATATCGAAGCTTTCGCCCAAATGCTTCCAGGACATGGCAGAGCATTCAATATGCCAGCCAGGCCGCCCGCGGCCCCAGGGGCTTTCCCAACCCGGCGTTTCGGCATCGCTTGGCTTCCACAGCACGAAATCGCCCGCATCGCGCTTATAGGGTGCCACATCCACCCGCGCCCCGGCCAGCAATTCATCCGGCGATCGACCAGAGAATTTCCCGTAATTGGCAAAGGACGGAACCGAGAACAGCACATGGCCATCCGCCGCATAGGCATGGCCATTGGCGATCAGCCTTTCGATCAGCGTGATCATTTCCGCGATATGGCTTGTGGCGCGCGGTTCCACATCAGGCGGCAGGGCGCCAAGCGCTGCCATATCGGCATGGAAATCGGCGGTCGTGCGCGCGGTAATGGCGGCGATGGGTTCACCGCTTTCGCGCGCGCGCGCGTTTATCTTGTCGTCTATATCCGTGATGTTGCGCGCATAGGTCACGCGCGGATAAAGCCTGCGCAGCAAGCGCGCCAGCACATCAAAAACCACCACAGGCCGCGCATTGCCGAGATGCGCCAGATCATAAACCGTGGGCCCACAGACATAGAGCTTCACATGCTGGGGATCGAGCGGCTCAAAGCGCCGCTTCGCCCGCGCCGCGAAATCATGCAGGAAAAGCTCGGCCATGCGTCAGCCTCCTCCCGCAATCTTCAAGCGCAGCGCCGCACGTTCACGCCCGATCAAGGGCAGGATGGTGCCGATATCCGGGCCGTGATCTTCGCCGGTGAGTGCAAGCCGCAGCGGCAGAAACAGCGCCTTGCCCTTGCGCCCGGTGCTTTCCTTCAGCGCGCCGGTCCAGGCGCCCCAGGTGGTGCCATCCCAGGGTTCCGCCGGCATGGCGGCAAGGGCAGCGCGCAGGAAATCGCCTTCATTTTCCAGAACGGGCGGTACGATGGTGCCGCGCACCACATCAAACCAGGGCTTGGCTTCACGCAGCAGATCGAGATTGCCGCGCACCGCCAGCCAAAACGCCTCATCCGCGCCTTCGGGCAGCCTGTCCTTCACCGCGTCAAAGCTGATGCCATGCAAAAGCTTTCTGTTCAGCGCCAACATATGGCGCGGATCGAATCGCGCGGTGGATTGCGAAACCTTGCCAAGGTCATAACTGGGCGCGAGGTCAGCAGGCATCCCCGCCACCGGATCATTGGACGTGCCGAGCGCCGCGAGATACCCCACAAGCGCCGCCGGTTCGATGCCATCCTTGCGCAAATGCCGAAGCGAAATGGACCCCAAGCGTTTGGATAGCGCGCCGCCTTCCGCATCCGTCAGCAGCGGCAAATGGCCAAAGGCCAGCGCGCCCTGCTTGCCGCCCAGCGCCTCAAAAATATCAATCTGAATGCCGGTATTGGTGACGTGATCCTCTCCACGCACAATATGCGTGATGCCCATTTCCAGATCATCCACCACAGACGTGAAGGTATAAAGCGGCGAGCCATCCGCGCGGATCAGCACGGGGTCTGAAATCGCCGAAAGCTTCACGCTGCGATCACCCAGCACCTGATCCCGCCAGGAAACCGAGCGGGACGACAGCAAAAACCGCCAATAAGGCTGCTTGCCATTGGACAGCGCCTTTTCATATTGCTCGCGCGTCATTTTCAGCGCTTCGCGATCATAGAGCGGCGGCTTGCCTTCGCGGCGGCGGCGTTCGCGCTTGTAGGCCAGTTCTTCCTCAGTTTCGAAGCAGGGATAAAGCCGACCTGCGGCCTTCAGCTTTTCCGCAGCCTCCGCATAGCGATCCAGCCGATCCGTCTGGCGCACCAGCCCATCCCAGGGAAGGCCAAGCCAAGTCAGGTCTTCCTCAATCGCCTCGGCATATTCGGCGCGGGAACGTTCCGTATCCGTATCATCCAAGCGCAGCAGGAATTGCCCGCCATGCCGGCGCGCCAAAAGCCAATTCGCGAGTGCCACACGCGCGTTACCAACGTGCAAAAGCCCGGTGGGCGAAGGGGCGAAACGGAGCTTCATGCCTCATCCTCCGCATCCTCATCACGACGTGGATCGAGGATGCGCCAATTACGTTCTTCAGTGTCTTTAACAGGGGTTTCGGCGAAACCCTTCAATTCACTGCCGCTCACCCAGGCGGCTTCGGCAGCGCCGACCACTTCCGCATCCTCGCCAAAGGCAAACCAGGCATCCAGCACAGCTTTTGCGTCAGAACCCGGCGCGCGGCAGCGTTCCACGGAATCTCGCACATAGCGGCGCGCGAAGGCATTGGCGTGTTCAATGGAAAGAAAGCCGCGAATTTCCTCTACCGGATCGGAACCATTGCCGCCGGACAGATCCATGATGCGCACAATGATGTCACCACCGCCGAAAAGCTGGGGATCGAGACCGGCACTCATGAAATCAACGCCGTGAAGCCATTGGTGATCGGGTAGCGCCGATCCCGCCCAAAGGCGCGCGGTGTGATCTTCACACCTGGTGGCGCCTGGCGGCGCTTATATTCGGCGCGGTCCAGCAACCGCCAAACCCTCAGCACAAGGGCGCGATCAAAGCCATCGGCCACCAGCGCATCCACGGATTTTTCGCCTTCCACCAGCCCTTCCAGAATGGCGTCCAGCACCTCATAAGGCGGCAGGCTGTCCTGATCCTTCTGATCTGGCTTCAATTCGGCGCTGGGT
>JBIIIE010000220.1:0-5201 GCA_044235135.1 Roseomonas sp.
TTCCTTCAAGGGGCAAGCAAGGCGCGGGCGCGTTCCAAATCTTCGGGCGTATCCACGCCGAAGGGGCCGTGTTCCACCCGCGCGGCGCTGATTTTCATGCCGGCTTCAAGCGCACGGAGCTGTTCCAGCTTTTCGCGCAACTCAAGCGGGCTGGCCGGCAGGGTCACAAAGCGGTCCAAGGCGGCGCGGCGATAGGCATAGACACCAATATGATGCCAGCGCGGCCCATCCCCCCAGGGGATCGGCAGGCGGGAAAAATACAGCGCCGGCGCCACCACCGCATCGCCCGTAAAGGCACAGGCGCATTTCACGAAGGAATCGGTGCGCGCTTCCACTTCATCGGCGATGGGGCAAACCAGCGTGCCGATATCTACGCTCGGGTCTTCCAAGGGCGCCAAAACAGCGCGGAGCGTCTCAGGCCGGATGGTCGGGAAATCGCCTTGCAGATTGACCACCACATCGAACTCGCCCGCCGGGTCCAGCGCCTTCATGGCGCGCTGCACGCGGTCCGTGCCGGAAGGCACATCATCGGCCACCAGCACCGCGCGGGCGCCAGCGGCGCGGGCGGCTTCGGCGATTTCTTCCTCGGCGCAGGCAACGGCCAGGGGGCCGATTCCGGCTTCCCGCGCGCGGTCCAGCACATGCGCAATCATGGGGCGGCCATGAATATCGGCCAAAGGCTTGCCCGGCAGGCGGGTCGCGGCCATACGGGCGGGGATAACGAGGATAGGACGCAAGGAAAAGGGCTCCTGCCGCCTTGTCGGCGGGAAGGGTGATCTATATGTTCCCGGCGTTCTAAAGAAGCGTGTCCCCGGGTGCAAACCGGCTGGCAGCGCCCGGTGTGAGGAAGAGCTTGGCCATGAGTAACAGTCTTGAAATGAACAAGATTTTCGCTGCCGTCCTGACAGCGGGCGTCACCTTTGGCTTGGCGGGCCTGGTTGGTCGCCTGGTTGTGCATCCCACAACGCCCAAGCAGGCCGCCATTCAAATCGGTGAGCCCGCCGCGGCCCCTGTGGCCGCCGCCCCGGCAGCGCCAGCCTTGGAACCCATCACGCCACTGCTCGCCGCCGCCAATGTGCAGGCCGGCCAGCAATTGGCGCAGCGCCAATGCGCTTCCTGCCATAGCTTCAATGAAGGCGGGCGTTCCGGCGTTGGGCCGAACCTCTATGGCATTATCGGCGCCAAGCACGCGCATATTGACGGCTTCAATTACTCCGCCGCCATTCGCGCCATGGCCGATAAGCCCTGGACCTATGAGGATATGAACGCCTGGATCGCCAATCCGCGCGCCTATGCCCCCGGCAACAAGATGACCTATGCCGGCATGGCGAGCGTGCAGAACCGCGCGGATTTGATCGCCTATCTGCGGTCCATCTCGCCCAACGCGCCCGCCCCCTGATCCCGGCGGATTTCATCGCGGTGGCGGAAGCCGCCGCTGATCGGGCGGCGGCCGTGATCCGGCCGTTGTTTCGCTCTGCCCTGCTGGTGGAAGCCAAGGGCGATGCCAGCCCCGTCACCCGCGCCGACAAGGAAGCCGAGGAAGCGATTCGCGCCCTGCTGGCCGAAGCCCTGCCGGATCATGGCGTGATCGGCGAAGAACACGGCTCAGAACGGCCCGATGCCGAATGGGTTTGGGTGCTGGACCCGATTGACGGCACCCGCGCTTTTGTGACTGGCAGGCCGATTTTTGGTAGCCTTCTGGGCCTTTTGCATCGCGGCAAGCCGGTGCTTGGCCTGATTGACCAGCCCATCACCGGCGAACGCTGGTTGGGCGTTTCCGGCCACCCCACCCGCTTCACCGGCCCCTTCGCCGGCACCCCGCGCTGCCGCCCCTGCGCTACCCTGGCGGAGGCCGAGCTTTCCTGCACCAGCCCCGATATGTTTGCGCCCGCCAATCGCCCCGGCTTTGATCGGCTGCGCCAAGCCGCGCGCCGCGTCACCTGGGGCGGGGATTGCTACGCCTATGGGCTGGTGGCGCTTGGCCTGATTGATGTGGTGGCGGAAAGTGACCTGAAAATCTGGGACTGGGCCGCGCTGGTGCCGGTGATTGAAGGTGCGGGCGGGCGCGTGACGGATTGGGCCGGCGCGCCGCTCCATCCCGGCAGCGATGGGCGCGTGATTGCGCTGGGTGATCCCCGCCTGCTTGCCGAAGCGGTTCACCTTTTACAAAGCTGAAACGCTGCGCCATTGCCCCGGGCGCCCTGAACCCCCATCCTGAAGCCTATGCAACGACGTGACCTTTTGGCGCTCGGCGCCGCTTTTGCCAGCCTGCCGATCAGCGCCCGCGCCGCCAATCCCGCCGGGGGCGACCGGCCCGGAGAGGTGGTGCGCACCCATGCCATGGCCCTTCTGGGCGAACCCGCCTTGCCGGCGGATTTCACCCATTGGCCCTGGGTGAACCCCAATGCGCCAAAGGGCGGAGAGATCACGCTGACGGCCATCGGGTCCTTTGACAGTTTCAACCCCTTCATCCTGCGCGGCACGCCTGCCGTGGGCAGCACGCTGATTTATGATTCGCTGCTGATGCGCAATCTGGATGAACCGCTGTCGCAATATGCCCATCTGGCGCGCATCATTGAATTGCCGGCGGATCGCAAGGGCGTGACCTTTGAATTGCGCGAAGGCGCCCATTGGCATGATGGCCGGCCCATCACCGCGGAAGATGTTGTCTTCACCTTCAACACACTCCGCGCCAATGGCCGACCCTTCTTCCGTTCCTATTGGGCGGATGTGACGGAAGTGGTGGCGGAAGATGCGCGGCGCGTGACCTATCGTTTCCGCACCAATGAAAACCGCGAATTGCCGCTGATTCTGGGTGAAATGGCTGTGCTGCCCAGGCATTATTGGGAAGGGCGCGACTTCACGCGCCCAAGCCTTGATCTGCCGCTTGGGTCCGGCCCCTATCGCATTGAAAGATTCGAACCGAACCGCACCGTGCTGCTGCGCCGCTTCGCCGATTATTGGGGGCGGGATTTGCCGACCACGCGCGGCATGTCGAATGTTGATGCCATTCGCTATGAATATTTCCGCGATACCACCGTGGCGTTTGAGGCTTTCAAGGCCGGGCAGATTGATTTCCGGCAGGAAAATGTCGCGCGTGATTGGGCGACAGGTTATGATTTCCCCGCCGCGCGGCGTGGGCTGGCAACGAAGCGAGAGATTCCCCATGAAATCCCAACCGGCATGCAGGCCTTTGCCGTCAATCTGCGTCGGCCCTTGTTTCAGGATGCGCGGGTGCGCCGTGCGCTGATTGAAGTGTTTGACTATGAATGGATGAACATCAACCTGTTCTATGGCGCCTATACGCGGACCGAGAGTTATTTTTCCAATTCCGATTTCGCGTCTCGTGGCCTGCCGGAAGGGCGCGAATTGGAAATCCTGAGCCAGTATCGCGGTCGCGTGCCGGGGGCTGTATTCACCGAGGAATACCGCCTGCCGAAGACCGATGGTTCCGGCAATAACCGTGAAGGCTTGCGCCGTGCGCTGGCGTTGTTGCGTGAAGCCGGCTGGACGGTGCGGGATCGTCGTTTGGTAAATGCGGAAGGCCGGCGCTTTGAATTTGAAATCCTGCTGCAAGGGGCGACATTTGAACGTGTGGCGCTGCCCTATGTGCAATGGCTGGAACGGCTTGGCATATCCGCGCGGGTGCGCACCGTGGACCCCGCGCAATACCAAGTGCGGATTGATGCCTTTGACTACGACATGACCATTGACAGCATCGGCCAGGGCTTTCACCCCGGCAATGAACAGCGCGATTACTGGACCTGCGCCAAGGCGCGGGAGAATGGCAGCCAGAATGTCGCGGGCATTTGCGACCCGGTGATTGATGAGCTGGTGGAATTGGTCATCGCCGCGCCAAACCAGGCTGAGCTTATTGCGCGCACCCGCGCCCTGGATCGCGTGCTGCTGCATCACAATTACATGATCCCGCATTGGCATAGCCGTAGCTTCCGCATCGCCTTTTGGGAGCGCTTCGGCCAGCCGCCGCGCATGCCACGCTTTGGCCTGGGCTTCCCCGCCGCCTGGTGGATAGACCCCGCGCGCGATGCCGCCTTGGCGGAAGCCCGGCGCAACCTGTAGCGATGGCCGCTTATCTTCTTCGCCGTTTGCTGCTGGTGATTCCGACGCTGTTTGGAATCATTCTGATCAATTTCGCCGTGGTGCAATTCGCGCCCGGCGGGCCGGTGGAACAGATGCTCGCGGAACTCCGTGGTGAAGGCCAGACCATGGGGCGCATTACCGGCGAAGGTGGTGGTGAAATCCGCACACCCAATGCGCTGGAACAGCGCAGCATGGGTGGTGGCGGCGGCGATGGGCCGGTTGGCAATTATCGCGGCGCGCGGGGGCTTGATCCTGCCATTGTCGCTGAAATCGAACGCGCCTTTGGCTTCGATAAGCCCGCCACCACGCGCTTCAAGGAAATGATCCTGGGCTATCTGACGTTTGATTTCGGGCGTTCGCTGTTCCGGGACCGGCCAGTGATTGACCTGATCATCGAAAAAATGCCGGTGTCCATTTCGCTTGGTCTTTGGTCCACGCTGCTGATCTATTTGATCTCCATCCCGCTTGGCATCCGCAAGGCCGTGCGTGATGGGTCGCGCTTTGATGTCGCAACATCGGCGGTGGTGCTGATTGGCTATGCCATACCGGGCTTTCTGTTTGCGATTGTGCTGGTGGTGTTCTTCGCTGGCGGTTCCTTCTTCCAATGGTTCCCCTTGCGCGGGTTGAACAGCCCCGGTTCGGAAACCTGGTCGCTTGGCGCGCGCATCCTGGATTACGCCTGGCATATGGTGCTGCCCACCATTGCGTTGGTGATTGGCGGCTTTGCCACGCTGACGATGCTGACGAAAAACGCCTTCCTGGATGAGATCGGCAAGCAATATGTGCTGACCGCCCGCGCCAAGGGTGGGTCCGAAAGCCGCGTGCTTTATGGCCATATCTTCCGCAATGCCATGATGCTGATCATCGCGGGCTTTCCGGCGGCTTTCATTGGCATTCTGTTCACCGGCGCGCTGCTGGTGGAGATTGTGTTTTCGCTTGATGGGCTTGGCCTGCTTGGCTTTGAAAGCGCCATTCGCCGCGATTATCCGGTGATGTTCGCCACGCTTTACATCTTCACCCTGATGGGGCTGGTGATGCAGATCATCGGCGATTTCACCTATACGCTGGTGGACCCGCGCATTGATTTTGAGGCGCGGCGA
>JBIIIE010000221.1:0-5198 GCA_044235135.1 Roseomonas sp.
CGCACTCGCCGCCGCACCACGCTTGCGCGCGGTGTCACGCATCGGGGTTGGCTTTGACACGGTGGATATCCCCGCCTGCACGGAACGCGGCATTGCGGTGATGGTGGTGAATGGCACCAATGATCTTTCGGTCGCCGAACACGCCATGATGCTGATGCTGGGCGTCGCGCGGCGCGCGGTGGATTCGGATGCCCATATCAAGCAGGGCGGCTGGTGGCCCAAGGATGGGCCGCGCATGGTGGATTTGGCCGGCAAATCCGTGCTGGTGGTGGGGTATGGGCGGATCGGGTCACGCGTGGCGGCCTATGCGCGGGCCTTTCACATGAAGGTTATGGTGCATGACCCGCTGTATCATCCCGCGCGCATCGCCTCAGACGGCCATATCCCGGCGCGAGATTTCAAAAAGGCACTGGCGGAAGCTGATGTGGTGACGCTGCATTGTCCGCTGATGCCGGAAACCCGGCATTTGATGGATGAGGCGGCTTTCGCCGCGCTGAAACCCGGCGCCATTCTGGTGAATACGGCGCGCGGCCCGATTGTGAAGCAGGAAGCGGTGGTGGCCGCGCTGCAATCCGGCCGCCTGATGGGATTCGGGACGGATGTGTTGGAAGTGGAACCCGCGACACCGGGCAATCCCCTGTTCAGCCTGCCCAATGTCATCATCAGCCCACATTCGGCGGCGAGCACGGAAGAAGGCACCGCCCGCATGGCTGAAGCGGCGGCGCGCAATATGCTGGCCGCCTTGGATGGCGCGCCCGATCCCGCCATGATGGTCAATCCGGAAATACTGCAACGGCGCTAAGGCCGCCATCAGGTTGCGCCCGGCGCTGCGCCGGGCGATAGCGGGGCCGATATGACCCTCCATGCCTTCCTGACCCATTTGGCTGTCGCCATTGGCCTCGCGTTTATCTCGGCTTTGGTCGTGCGGCTGATGATCGCCTATCCGATCCTGGACCATCCCAATGCGCGGTCAAGCCATAGCCGGCCTACACCGCGCGGCGGCGGGCTTGGCATAGTGGTGGCCTTCACGCTGGGCATGGGGATTTTGTATTGGCAGGCGGAATATGCCCGCCTGCCGGGGCCACAATTCCTTGGCGTGATTGGGGCGGCGCTGGCGATTGCGGCCGTATCGCTTTGGGATGATGCGCGGGATTTGCGCTTTGCGCTGAAGCTTGCGGCCCAGGCGCTGGCGGCCTTGGTTGCGATTGGCAGCGGGCTTGAATTGCAGCGGATTGCGGTGCCGGGTCTTGGCATTGTGCAGCTTGGTGCTTTGGGGCCGCTGCTGACGCTGTTCTGGATTCTGGGCTGCACCAATGCGGTGAATTTCATGGATGGGCTGGATGGCCTGGTGGGAGGCACCGTCTTCCTGGCACTGCTGATCCTGTGCGCCATTGCGGAACATGAGGGTGGGTGGTTTGTCTATCTGGCATCCCTGATGCTGGCTGCTGGATTGCTTGGTTTTCTGCCCTTCAATCTGCATCCGGCACGCATTTTCATGGGTGATGTGGGCAGCCAGTTCCTGGGCTTCATGGTGGCGATATTGGCTGTGGCGGCAGCGCGCTTCGATGCGGGTGAGGTCACCTTCATGCTGGTGCCGCTGCTGTTATTCGGTTTGTTCTTTGATGCGGCCTTTACGCTGGCCAGACGCGCCGCCATGGGGCTGAACATTACCGCCGCGCATCGCACGCATTTGTATCAAATGGCCCAGCGCAGCGGCATGGGCGTGCGGCAAATCGCTGCCGTGCATTGGGGCTTTGTGCTGGCGCATGGCGTACTCGCCTTGGCGTTCATGGCGCTTGCACCTGCCATCAAGCCCCTGGTCTTGGCCCCTGCGCTCGCCCTGCAAGTGATTTGGCTGACTTACGTGCGCGCGCGGATGCGCCGCGCCGGGCTTTCCTGGAGCGAGTAACCTATCTTTGCGCCTGACGCGGCGCAGTGCTCGTGGCTTGTGTGCGCTGCTGATTTGGGCGCTGCGTATTGGCCCGTTGGGAACTGCTTGCCGCACTTCCCTGTTCCACGCGCTGTACTGGCCGCGCGGCAGGCCTTGGCGTGGCGGCCTGGGTTTGGCGCACCGGCACCTGAAGTTGACCCTGGCGATTCGGCGCGCTGACCACTTGCTGTTGCGGGCGCGGCCGCTGTTGCGCCGCCGCTTGCGCTGACCGCGCATTGCCCTGCGCTACAGGCCGCGCGGCGGGCGGATTACGGCGAGGGGCCGGCGCCGCCGCAGTCATCACCGAAGACGGTGCGCGCGGTGCCACCCCCATACGGGCAAAACCCTGATCGAGCAGCGCGCCCATATGCCGATCACGCTCCACCCAGGAAGAACCGCCAAAGGTAGCCCCCACCAGCCGCACGCCATCGCGCTGCGCTGAGGTTACGATATTGAAGCCGGAGGCATTGATGAAGCCGGTCTTGATGCCATCCGCGCCATCATAATCGCCAAGCATGCGGTTATGGTTGCGGATTTGCGCCCGGCCCCAGGCGAAATGGACGGTGCCGAAATAATGGTAGCGATTGGGAAAATCAGTGAAGAGCCGCCGCCCCAGCGTTGCCATATCGCGCGCCGTTGTCACCTGTTCCCAATCCGGCAGGCCAGAGGCATTGCGAAAGCGTGTTTGCGTCATGCCAAGACTGCGCGCGCGCATGGTCATCATTTGCGCGAAGCGTTCCTCGGAACCGCCAAGATGCTCACCCACTGCCGCTGCGACATCATTGGCGCTTTTGGTCACCAGCGCCAGGATTGCCTGCTCTACCGTGAGGCCGCCACCAGGCGGGATGCCAAGCTTGGAAGGTGGGCGGGAGGCGGCTTCCTCGCTCATGACAATGCGGCTGCCAAGCTGTGTGCGGCCATCGCGCAGCGCTTCAAACAGCATATAAAGCGTCATCATCTTGGTGAGCGATGCCGGGAAGCGCGGTTCATCCGCGCCGGCATCTATCAGGATGGTCCCGGTGCGGGCTTCCATGACAATGGCGGAATAGCGCGCACTGCCGATCTGTGCCTCGGCCCCGCGCCAGGGCAAAGAGACCAGCAATACCCCGAGAACCAGCCCGGCGAATCGAACGGCAAGGCTCCCCAAGCCTTGGCGGCGAGTCTTCATTCCGCAAAACCCCCTGATGGCCCAAGGCTGCGGCGCCCCGAACCTGTCTTCCCCTCCCCCTTCCATAGACTCTCAGCGCCATCACGTCCAGCAAAAAATACCGAAATCCTCATTTGATCAGAGGCTTAACAAATTCGCTTGAGTCGCTACCCGAAAAGCCCGCGCGTGCTGCCCGGACCCCACCTTCAAAAATTTTTGTGCAGTGCAAAAAAATACTTGCAATTGTCCCGGCGCCGCGGGTAGAGAAAGCCCATGTTGCAGCGCAGCAAAATCTCTCGGCCCTCCCGGCCGGCACATAAGATCCGGGCCGCTGCGTCCCGGATAGGCAAGGAAAGGATTGAGATCATGGCACAAGGCAAGAGCCAGGCGGTGAGCAAGGTCGCGGCGGAAACCGCGGCGCAGGCTCAAAAAGTGATGACCGATGGCGCGGAACAAGCCCGCGTCGCAATGGAGAAGAACATGGAACAGATGACCAAGGGTGCCGAGAGCATTTTCAAGGCGGCGGAAGAAGCCGCCGATTTCGGCCGCGGCAATGTGGAGGCCTTGACCAAGGCCGCCCAGACCTGGGCCTCGGGCTCTCAGGACCTCGCCCGTCAGTATATGGCGCTGGCGCAGGGCCTGACCGACCACGCCCTGGAAGGTGCGAAGGCGCTGGCCGGCGTGAAGAGCGTGAATGAAGCCGCTGAGCTGCAGGCGAAGTTCGCCAAGGCCGCTTTGGAGAAGATGGTTGCCGAAGGCACCAAGCTTCAGGAAGCTTCCGTGAAGCTCGCCGAAAGCGCCTTTGCGCCCGTGAATGCGCGCATGACGGTCGCGATGGAAAAGCTGGCGAAGCCGCTGGCCGCTTAAATCTTGGGCGGGGCCTCTGCCCCGCTCTGGCCTGGCTGCCCCCCACCCCCCCTCCTCCCCATCGGGGGGTAGCCGGCAAATGGCGTGATCCATATCAATGGGTCACGCTATTTTTTTGCCTTGAATGGCCGGGCATCTTCGCAAAAGAATCGCGCCTTGAGTGTCACCAGGGCTTCACCTGGGGCCATTCGCTCCATATCCTATAGGCAGCGCAGCGTGGTAGTCTGCGCCCGGAAAGACCGAACCGACAGCATGAGCGATCAGGATAAGCGCCCGAATGACGGGCAAGGTGGTGGCGAAGGGCCGCAGACGGGCATCGTGGTCAAGGCGCGCCCGCGCACCAAGAAGCCCGCCATGTATAAGGTATTGATGCTGAACGACGATTACACGCCGATGGAATTCGTCGTTCACGTATTGGAGAGGTTTTTCCAGAAAAATCGCGAAGAGGCGACGCGCATCATGCTACATGTGCATCGCCGTGGTGTCGGGGTTTGCGGGGTTTTCACTTATGAGATCGCGGAGACCAAGGTGACGCAGGTGATGGATCTGGCCCGCCAGAACCAACACCCGCTGCAATGCACCATCGAGAAGGATTGAGGATAGGGGGTCGCAGAATCCCCGAGGGGCACCTAGATTGGTATTTGAAATCGGCCATGGCGTCCTGCCTCGGCAGGCGCTCTGGCCCAGATGGAGCGTCGTTGATCATGTTGTCCCGTAACCTAGAACAGACGCTGCATCGCGCCCTGGCCTTGGCTGGTGAGCGCCGACATGAATACGCAACGCTGGAACATCTGCTGCTGGCGCTTGGTGATGATGCCGATGCAACGGGTGTGCTGCGCGCCTGCGGTGTTGATGTTGATAAACTGAAACGCGACCTGACCGAATTTCTGGACAAGGATCTGGCCGGGCTGGTGACGGAACGCGGTGGCGATCCCAAGCCCACCGCCGGCTTCCAGCGCGTGGTGCAGCGCGCGGCCATTCATGTGCAATCTTCCGGCCGCGATGAAGTGACCGGCGCCAATGTGCTGGTGGCGCTGTTTTCCGAACGCGAATCGCATGCGGTGTATTTCCTGCAATTGCAGGACATGACGCGCCTTGATGCGGTGAATTTCATCAGCCATGGCATTGCCAAGGCGCCCGGGCGTTCCCAGCCCCGCGCGGCGAAGGGCGATGGCGGCGGCAATGAGGATCAGGGTCCGGAGCGTGAGGAAAAGTCTCGTGGCGCGCCGCGCGGGCAGGATGCGCTCGCCAATT
>JBIIIE010000222.1:0-5181 GCA_044235135.1 Roseomonas sp.
GTCTTGCCAAGCTCGAGGCGTCCGCCGGGCCGAAGGCTCAGCCTGCTTTTACCCGCGTCCTGCTCGTTCTGGTCACTCATTCGCCGCTTTGAACCCGATCATCTGATACACATTGAGCCGCCGCATACCCGGTCAGCCTTAGGATTTAGACACCATCTGGCGGGGAAAGGCCAGAAAGCCTGCCCGCCTCAGACCGGATGGCTTCCGCCAAACGGCCAGGCGCGACCGCCACATGCACAATGTGGTCACGCCCAAAAACCCGCCCCAATTCAGCGGCGGAAAGCGGCGCAATCGCCGCCATGCCACCGCCAGAGAGGCGTTCACGCTCTGCTGGGCTGCCATCCTTGGCCTGCACCAGCAAGGCAATTCGATCCGCGGCGCGCCATTCCCGCACCGCCTGCCAGCCCGCCACCGCCTGACCCGCCCGGCGCGCAAGCCCCAGCAGATCGGCAATCCTGGCACGCAGCCCCTGTTGCAGCAGCCCCGCCAAGCCAGGCGGAACCACCACAGGCCCGCGCGCTGCGCGCGTAAAGGCCCCCCGGCTGATGGCGCCTTCTAGCACATCGCCCCGCGCGCTCAACCACATTCCCCGCCCCGGCAGCCTCTCGGCCAAATCCGGGACGATTTCGCGCCCCGGCCCCAGCACGAAACGGATCATCTCCGCCTTGGGCAGGCTGTCGCGCGTAACAATGCAACGGCGAAGCGGGCCCTTTTCGGGCTCATCTTCCTCCGGCAGGGCGGTGGCTTCGCTCAGGGCCGTGCCTCATGCCTCATCGCCGAGCCAACCGGCACGACGACGCGCTTCCATCACGATGGCATTGGCGGTTTCCTCATCCACCGCTTCGGCGCCAAGGATTTCCACCAATTCATCTCCGGCGAGGTCAGCCAGGTCTTCGAGCGACTTCACGCCTTTTTCGCCAAGCGTCACCATCATCGCCGGGGTGAAGCCACCCACTTCGACCAGCACATCATCCACGCCAAGATCACGGCGCTTTTCATCCATTTCGGCGTCACGCTTTTCGATAAAGGCTTCAGCGCGACGCTTCAATTCGGCGGCGACACTTTCATCAAAGCCTTCGATTTCGGCCAATTCCTCATCCGGGGCCTGCACGATGTCTTCGATGGAACCGAAACCTTCCTGTACCAGAAGCCCCGCGATCACGTCATCCACATCAAGCGCTTCGACAAAAAGGCCGGTGCGGCGGCGGAATTCTTCCTGGCGGCGTTCGCTTTCCTCGGCCTCCGTCAGAATATCCACGTCATATCGCGTCAGCTGCGACGCAAGCCGCACATTCTGCCCGCGCCGACCAATGGCAAGGCTGAGCTGATCATCCGGCACCACCACTTCCACACGGCGGCCTTCATCATCCAAAACAACCTTGCTGACTTCAGCGGGCGCGAGTGCGTTCACGATGAAGGTAGCCTGGTCCTGCGACCAGGGGATGATATCAATCTTTTCGCCCTGCAATTCAGCGACCACCGCCTGCACGCGTGAACCGCGCATGCCAACGCAGGCGCCCACAGGATCAATCGAACTGTCGCGGCTGATCACCGCCATCTTGGCGCGGCTGCCGGGATCACGCGCCACCGCCTTGATTTCGATGATGCCATCATAGATTTCCGGCACTTCCTGCGCGAACAGCTTCGCCAGAAAACCGGGATGCGTGCGCGAGAGGAAAATCTGCGGCCCGCGCGGTTCTTCGCGCACGTCATAGATGTAAGCGCGCACACGATCCCCATTGCGGAAGGCTTCGCGGGGGATGGTTTCATCACGGCGGAGCAATGCTTCCGCGCGGCCCAGATCCACCATCAGATTACCGTATTCGGTGCGCTTGACCGTGCCATTGATGATTTCGCCAACGCGATCCTTGTATTCTTCGAATTGCTTGCGGCGTTCCACTTCACGCACACGCTGGACAATCACCTGCTTCGCGGTTTGCGCGGCGATGCGGCCAAAATCAATCGGCGGCAGCGGGTCCACAATGAATTCGCCAAGCTGAATGCCAGGCTTGATCTTTTGCGCGATGCGCAAGGGGATTTGCGTCGCTTCATTCTCAACCGGTTCGGCTTCCACCACTTCGGTGAAGCGTTCCAGCTTCACGCGGCCATCCTTGCGGTCAATGGTCGCGCGGATGTCCTTCTCAAGCCCGTATTTGGCGCGGCCAGCCTTCTGGATGGCCTGTTCCATGGCTTCCAGCACTTCCTCACGCTCGATCATTTTCTCGCGCGCGACGGCATCTGCCACTTGCAGCAATTCCGGACGGGCAATGGCGATATCAATGGCCATGGCGCATTCTCCTCAATGGGTCATACTGGTTGGGGCAGCGGCCTTCGCCGTCGCCGCGATCAATTCATCGGTCAGCACCAGCTTGGCACGGCGGATATTGCCGCGCGGCAGGGCAATTTCGCTGCCATCATCAAGCTTGAGCCGTGCTTCGGCATCATCCGCGCCAAGTGCTACGCCACGAAAACGCTTGCGGCCATCCATCGGGATGGAAAGCTCCACCGTCGCGACATGGCCGGCGAAGCGGTTCCAATCCTTGGTGCGCGTCAGCGGGCGATCAATGCCCGCAGAGGATACTTCCAGCATCCATTCACCGCGGATCGGGTCCGCGACATCCAGCACCGCGCCCACGGCGTGGCTGATGGTTTCGCAATCATCCACGGTGAAGGGCGCTTCATCGGCGCGGTCCGCCATGATCTGCACCACGGGGCGTTCCTTGCCGGAAACCTGCACGCGCACCAATTCATAGCCAAGCTGCGTCAGGCTGGGCAGGATCGCTTCCGCGATGCGGGCTTCAAGCCCTTCGTGATGGGGAAGATCAGGCTGCAAAAACAAAAAAGGCGGCCCCTTTCAAGGCCACCCCCCGTAAGCTCGGATGGTGTGAATTGATTGTTATTAGCGCTGACGCCGCCAAAGGGCAAGGGCTGAGAAAAGGATGGAGCGCTTGCCATATCCTGCTTAGGATCAGGACACATGCTGGTGAAGCCCAAACCCCCGCTCATCCCCCGCCGAGCCTTGGCCGGTGTAATGCTGCCGCTGATGAGCCTTGCCGCCGCGCCGGCCCAGGCAGCGCGGGTGTTTCGCTTTGATCACACTCAGGGCAGGCTGGAATTCATTGCGCGGCATTTGCTGGTGCTGACCTCGACCGGGCAGTTTTCCCGCTTTGCCTGCGAATTGATTTTGGATCCCGACAAGCCAGAGACAGCGCGTGTCGCGGTACAGGTGGAAACCGCTTCCATCGCCCATGCCTATCCGGGGGCTGCCGATTTGCTGCGCTCGCCCGCCTATTTCGATGCGGAACGCTGGCCGATCGCCCGGTTTTCGGGCCGCGCCAAGCCGGGTGGACGGATTGAGGCTTTTGAACTCATCGGTCCCTTGGAAATGCGCGGCGTGACGCAGCCGGTCACCATGCAGGCCAGGCTTTCCGGCCGGCGGCGCGATGCCGCGACAGGGGCCGAGATTGTGGATTGTACCGCGCGTGGCGAGATCAGTCGTTCGGCCTTCGGCATGGTGGCGGATAGGGCGGCGACGGGGGATCGGGTGCAATTGGCGGTTTCGGTCAGTCTCGTGATCGGATAGGGCAATGGCGGCGGGGATGCCCTTGGCATGGTCGGTGGCGCAACGGCGCCTGCATTGGGCCATGGCCGGGCTGGTTTTTGTGAACTTCCTGCTGGCGCTGGTGATGGTGGGGCTGCCGCTTTCGGCGCTTTTGGCAAAAATCCTGACCTATCAATTGCATAAAAGCCTTGGATTATTGCTGATTCCGCTTTGGGTTTGGCGGCTTTGGCTGCTGGCGCGGCGCGGTCGCCCTGCGCCTGTCGCGCTGCCCGCCTGGCAGCAAAGCGCGGCGCGGTTGGGCCAGGGCGTGCTTTACGCGCTGCTGATCGCCGTGCCGGTGCTGGGTTTCTTGACCGCCGCGGCGGCGCCGGTGGCCGTGGAGACAGTGTTCTTCCTCATCCTGCCCATTCCGCATCCATTCGCGCCGGATCAGGCTTTGTATGATGTGCTGCGGCCTTTGCATCAGGGCGCAGCTTGGGGCTTGGTGGTGCTGGGGCTGGGGCATGGGGCTTTGGCGATCCATCACCACCGGCGCGGGCTGCCGATATTGCGGCTTATGTGGCGCAGTAATTAGTCAACGCCTGACCCATTCCCAATAAAGCGGCTGGCGCCCTTCGCGCAAAGCCTTGGCCTCGTAGCGTGTCGGTGGCCAGCCGGGCGGGCGCGTTTGCTCAAGGCTTTTTAGGGCGAAGAAGGGCTGCGCGCCCATGCATTCCCGCACCCATGCCTGATAGGTCGGGTCATCGGAGGCGATGCGCCAAATCCCGCCCGGCTTCACGGCGCGCGCCACCATGGGCAGCAATTCGGGATGAACAAAACGCCTTTTGGCATGGCGCGCCTTGGGCCAGGGGTCGGGGAACATCAGAAACAGGCGAACAAGCGACCCTTCCGGCAAGGCGCGCAGCAAATGCCGCGCGTCTTGCGGCCAAAGCTTGAGATTGCGCGGCAGGGCACCCGTCGCCTCGGCGCCTTCCGGCACCAGCCGCGTCAGCAAGGCGCAAAGCCCATTCTCGAATACTTCCGAGGCGATATAGGCAACTTCTGGATGGGCGGCGATTTGATCCAGCGTATGTTCGCCCCCGCCAAAGCCCACTTCCAGCCAAAGCGGCACTTCGCCCATGCCGAAGGCGGCGCGCGGGTCTGCTGCTTGCGCTGGGGTCAAACGCAGGCGCGGCAGGGTTTCTTCCAGCAAGCGCTGCTGGCGCGGGCGCAAGGGGTGGCCTCGGCGCCGGCCATAAAGGCGGTCTGGCACACCATCAGCCAGCGGGGGTCTGTCAGCGGTCATGCTTGGTGCCCAAACGCAAGGGGCGGCAGGTTCACACCCGCCGCCCCGAAGCGTAACGACGCAAGAGCCTCAGCGCCCGAAAGCGCGCCGCAGCTCATCCGCCAGATCGGTCATTTCCCAGGTGAAGGTGCCCTTCGCCGTATCCGGCACGCGGCCGAAATGGCCATAGGCGCTGGTCGGCACATAGATCGGGCGGTTCAGCTTCAGATGCTCACGAATGCCGCGCGGGGAGAGATTGACCATGCCGTCAATCACCTTCGCCAACTTCGCCTCATCCACATCCTTGCCCGTGCCATGCAGGTCGAAATAAACCGACAGCGGCTTCGATACGCCA
>JBIIIE010000223.1:0-5169 GCA_044235135.1 Roseomonas sp.
TCAGGGCGCGCTTTGGCTGATGGCCGCATTGCTTGGGCTGGTGCTGCTGGGTGTCGTGTTGTCCCTGCCGCCGCTCATGGGCAAGGCCAAGGCGTCAGCTTCTGTCCGCGAATTCATGGCGCGGGATCGCGGCGTCAATCTACTGGCTGCCGCACGCGTTTTGCTTTTCGGCGCCCGCGATGTCTGGTTTGTGGTGGCGCTGCCCGTGTTTCTCTATTCTTCGGGTTGGAGCTTTGCAGCCGTGGGCGGCTTCCTCGCTATTTGGACCATCGGCTACGGCCTGGTGCAGGCAGCAGCGCCATCACTTATTCAGCGCAGCGCTGATGGGCTAAGCGCGGAAGTGCCAGCGGCACGGCTTTGGTGCCTTGGGCTTGCGGTGATACCGCCCGCGTTGATGGCGGCACTATGGTTTGACGCAGGCCGCGCTGATCTGGTGCTGGTGGCGGGGCTTTTGGTGTTTGGCTTTGCCTTCGCGGTGAATTCCTCGCTCCATTCCTATCTTATTCTTGCCTATGCCGGCTCCAAAAAAGCCGCCGAGGATGTAGGCTTCTACTACGCCGCCAATGCCGCCGGGCGCTTTGCCGGCACGCTGCTGTCGGGCTTGCTCTATCAAATAGCCGGCATCACGGGCGCCCTGGCGGGTGCGGCGATGATGCTTGGGCTGTGTTGGGCCATCACGCTCTTGCTGCCGGAAGACCGCGCCGCTTGCGCGAAACCTGCCTGAGGGACATGCTTTCCCCGCAACAAAGGAGGCCGCCATGCTCAAACGTTCTGAATTCCTCGCGGGCTTCGGTGCAAGCCTGTTTGTGCTGAGCCAAGGCGCCACGGCGCAGCCCATGCCAGGGGGTGCGCTGCGCGTTGGCATCAAGCTCAGCCCCACCTCCATGGACCCGCAATTTCGTCTGGCGGGTGAGCAGAATATCTTGCGCGGCTGCCATGCGCGGCTGATCGGCATGACGCCTGATGGCAAGCCCACACCCGGCATTGCGCAATCCTGGCGCCCGGTGGGTGATGGCCGCGCCTGGGAAATAACGCTGAACCCAGCAGCGAAATTCAGTGATGGCAGCCCCACCACATCGCAGGATGTCGCCTTTTCCATCCGGCGCATCCCGCGCCTGGAAGGCTCCGCCGGCGGCTATCAGATTTTTGTGCGTGCCATCAAGGATATCGAAATCCTCGATGCGCAGCGCCTTTTGCTGAAAACCGCTGAACCCTATCCCTTCATGGCGGAAGACCTGACCGAAATCGCCATTGTCGCTGCTTCGCTCGGTGAGGATTTCAAACCTGCCGATTTCAACGCGGGCAAGGCGCGGGTTTTTTCCGGCCCCTATACGCTCGTGGATTATCGCTTCGGCGAATTCGTGACCATGCGCCGCAACCCGCATTGGTTTGGCCCCAAGCCGGAATTTGAGGAAGTGCAATTCCGCGTCATTTCGAATGATTCCGGGCGCATCGCCGCCCTGCTCTCGGGCGATGTGCAGGCGATAGATGAGGTTTCAATCCCCGATATCGCGCGGCTGCGCGGCAATGCCGCGATGGAGGTTTCCCAGATCGCCGGTATGCGCGTGATGTATGTGGCGCTGGATATGGACCGCGACGCATCGCCCCATATCCGCGACAATAACGGCCAGGCGATGACGAAGAACCCGCTCAAGGATGTGCGGGTGCGCCTGGCGCTTTCCCATGCCATCAATCGCGCGGCGATTGTGGATCGCGTGATGGAAGGCGCGGCTTCCGTTGCATCTGATGTGCTGCCGCCGGGCACACCGGGAACATCCCCGCGCCTCAAGCCCGTGGCATTTGAACCGGATCGTGCGCGGCGCTTGCTTGCGGAAGCGGGTTATCCCAATGGGTTTCAGATCACCATCCACGCCACCAATGACCGCTACCCGAATGATGAAAAGGTGGCGCAAGCCATCGCGCAATTCTGGACGCGCATTGGCGTGAAGACCGAAGTGCAAACCATGCCCAATGCGGCTTATTTCCCCGCCGCCGCGCGGCAGAGCTTCACGGTGATGGCAGCGCAATATGGTGCGGATAATATCAGCTACGCCTATCGCGCGCTGCTCCATACCTTCAACCGAGAGGCCGGGCTTGGCACCGCCAATCGCACCCGCCATTCCAGCCCGCGCGCCGATGCGCTGGTGGCAGAGGCGCTGAAGACCATGGATGAAGCCAAGCGCAATGAGCTATTCGCGCAAGCCACCGATATCGCGATTGGTGAGGAAGCGATCATGCTGATGATCTATTACCCGGCCTATGTCTATGCGGCGCGCAAGCCGGTTTCAGCGACACCTTATTACAATGGCGCCTTCCTGCCACAGGGTCTGGTGCGGCGCTGACGCGGCATGAAGCGGCTGTTGATCATCCATCATTCCATGACCGATGGCACACGCCAGATGGCACAGGCCGCGTTGGAAGGCGCCATGGGTGAAAGCAATATCGGCGTCGCCGGGCTGCATGCTGCGGAAACCGGCGCGGAGGATTTGCTGGCAGCCGATGGCTATATCTTCGCCACCCCGGAAAACCTGGCGAGCATGGCCGGCGTGATGAAGGATTTTTTTGATCGCTGCTATTACCCGTTGCTCGATCAAATCCAGGGTCGGCCTTACGCGACCATGATCTGCGCCGGTTCGGATGGCACGGGTGCCGCGCGCCAGATTGCGCGCATCGCCACCGGCTGGCGTCTGAAACCGATTGCCGAGCCACTGATCGTGATCACCGGCGCGCAAACGCCGGAAGCCATCGCCGCAGCCAAGACCATCAGTGCCAATGATCTCGCGCGTTGCGAGGAACTCGGCGCCGCCTTCGCCGCCGGTCTCACCGCCGGTATCTTTTGATTCAACTTTCCGGCTTCAGCCCAAGCCGACGGATCAACCCGCCCCAGCGCGCGATATCGGAAGCAAGCAAGGCGCGGAAGGTCGCGGTATCACTCCCCACCACGGTGAAGCCCGCCGTTTCCAGCGCGCGCCGCTGATCCGGCACAGCCAGCGCCTTGCCGGTTTCATCGGCCAGCCGCGTGATGCGATCCGCCGGAAAACCCGCCGGCGCGAAAAGCCCAATCCAGGCAACAGCCGGGTCGGCAGGCACGCCCGCTTCCGCCATGGTTGGCACTTCAGGCAAGGCCGGGAAACGCTCACCACTCGTCACCGCCAAAGCACGCACGGACCCATCCCGCACCTGGCCCAATACACCGCCGGTTGCAGCAAAAAACGCCTGAATGCGCCCCGCCACCAAATCCAGCACCGCCTGACCCACCGCGCGATAGGGCACATGCACCGCCTCAAAACCCTGAGACGCCGCCAAATCCTCCATTACCAGATGGGAAAGCGTGCCCGGCCCGGTGGACGCATAGCTGATCTTGCCCGGATTGGCCTTGGCATAAGCTACAAACTCGGCAGCGTTGCGCGCCGGCACGGAAGGATGCACCACCAGCACAAAGGGCAGCCGCGCCAAAAGGCTGATCGGCGCCAGATCAGTCGCCGGATCATAGCCCAGCGCCGGGTTCAGGATTTTCGCCGTGCTGCCCGGCCCGCCAATCGTGACGCCCAAGGTATGGCCATCTGTCGCGCGCGCCACGGCTTCCGTGCCGATATGCCCGCCACCGCCGGCGCGGTTTTCCACAATCACCGGCTGGCCCAACACCTGCTGCAAATGTGGTGCAATCGCCCGCGCCGCGAGGTCCGGCGTGGACCCACCGGGAAAGGCGCAAACGATCCGCACTGGCCGATCCGGCCAGGCAGCTTGCGCGCGCACCGCGCCTGGGCTTGCAGCAAGCCCGGCGCTCAGCGCCAGAAGGGAGCGGCGATGGAAGGTGTTCATTGGGCAGGGTCCCGCAAGATACCCCCTCACAATGGCGTGAGGCCGCCCGGGCTGCAAGATTACCTCTGGCTTGGTCCCGCTTCGATCAGCGCCAAATTCTGCGCTGCCAGATCGGCGGCAGGGCTATCCGGGGCCAATTCAAGCACCCTTTCCCAATCGCGCCGTGCGGCCTGAACCTCACCGCGCAATTGGCGCAGGATGCCACGTTCCAAAAGCGCTTCCACATGAAGCGGCGCAAGCCTCAGCGCGGTGGTGATGCTGTCTTCCGCCGGATGCAGCTTTTCCAACCGGCGCTGCGCGGCGGCGCGCCAGATCCAGGCCTCGGCGCGATTCGGGTCCAGCACCACAGCCAAATCAAGATCAGCAAGCGCCCCCGGCACTTGGGCCAAGGCAAGCCGCGCCATGGCGCGCTCCAGCAGCAAATCCGGGTCCTGAGGCGTCAATGCCAGTGCGAGGCTTGCCGCGGCGGCAGCGCGTTGTGCCTTCCCGGCGGCGCGCCAAGCCTCCGCCGCCTGGCCAAACACTGCCGCGCGCGCGGCAAGCCCGGCTTCACTGCGCGCTGCGATTCGTTCCAAAGCCTCGGCCGCCGCATCCGCCTCACCAAGGCTAAGCTGGGCCAGCGCTTCGCATTGCGCAGCACCCTCGCCACCGCCTTGCATATGCCAATCCCGCGCAAAGCCGCGTGCGCCGGCGGGGTCAACCAGCAAAAGGTCAAGGCAGCGGGCATATTCCGGCGCTTCGGATAGGCGGGGCGGTTCCGGTGGCACGGGCAAAACCGCATCCTGCTGAGCGGATGACAGCACGCCCGAAAGCCACAAGCCGCCAACCGCGCCCAAAACCAGCAGCGCCGTGGCAAGCCCTATCCGCTTCAATGGCCGTTGCGTCATCACCCGCTATGTAGCCCAAGCCGCTTGTAATGGTAGCATATGCGCGAAAGCGTGATTGAATTTTGCGGAGGCGTGGCGGGAAAACCATGAAAGAAAACAGATGCCTCATCATTGCCGGGCTCGGCTATGCGGGGCGCGCCGTGGCCGAGGCCGCCGCCGCCGCTGGCTGGCGGGTGGTGGCCACCTCTCGCCAACCGGAAAAGCTGAAGGCGCCGCCAGGGATTGAGGTGATCCGCTTCGATGACGCTGGCCCGGCCTTTGCCGCCGCGACGCATTGGCTGATCACAACGCCGCCCGATGAAGCGGGCGATCCCGTGCTGCGTCGCCACGCCGCCGCGCTTGCTTCCGGCAATCAACGCTGGATCGGATATCTTTCCACCACCGGGGTTTATGGCGATCGTGGCGGTGGCACGGTGGATGAGGCAACGCCGCCTGCCCCCGGCCAGCCGCGCAGCCAAAG
>JBIIIE010000015.1:0-17762 GCA_044235135.1 Roseomonas sp.
AACCTCCATCCGGTCACCGCAAAGGGCGATGATGTCGCGCACACGCGTCACTTCCAGCGTGCTTTCCTTGACGTAACGGCAATTCGGAATGGTCGAAATCCGCGCGAGTGTGGCGGGCAGCATATCCACATTGGATGTCGCTGGATTGTTATAGACCATGATCGGAATGCCGATCGCATCGGCGACGGTTTTGTAGTGATGAAACAGCTCATCTTCCGTCGGCACGGAATAGAAAGGTGGGATGATCATCACGCCATCCGCTCCCTGAGACTCCGCTTCGCGTGAAAGCGCGGCCACTTCACGCGTATCCTCAGCGCCGGTGCCGATCAGCACCGGCACGCGCCCACGCGCGGCGCGGATCACCGTCTCCACAATACCTTGGCGCTCTTCGCGCGACACGGAAAGAAACTCACCGGTGGAGCCAAGTGGGATCAAGCCCTTCACGCCTTCGGTGATCTGATATTCCACGAGGCGTTCAAGCGACTTGTAATCCACTTCGGCGCCATCGGCCGTAAAGGGCGTGATCAGTACGGTATAGGTGCCGCGAAAGGGCTCTCGAGCCATGAGGGAAGCTCCCGGGGGTGGACGCGGCCGCGCCGCGTGCCATGATGGGAGCCGGTTTTGGCGCAAACGGCAAGAGCATGCGGCTACAACACCCCGATATCATCCCAGCGGCGGCGCCCATCCGGATCAGCTTCAATGGCGCGCCGCTGGAAGCCCTGCCGGGCGAGAGCATTGCCGCAGCACTTTCCGCTTCAGGCATTTTGGCGCTACGCGAAACGGCCAAGGGCACGCAGCGAGGGCTCTGGTGCGGCATGGGCGCCTGTTTTGATTGCGTGGTGACGGTGAATGGCAAGGCCGGCCAGCGCGCCTGCATGGTGAAGGTAGCTGATGGAATGGCGATAGAAAGCGCCTTCCCGGCTACACCCGCCCCGCTTGGCACCGCCCCCACAGATATCGCCGAACAGCCCTGCGATATCCTGGTGGTCGGCGCCGGTCCCGCCGGGCTTTCCGCCGCCATCGCCGCTGCCGAAGCGGGCGCGGATGTGGTGGTGCTGGATGAACGCGAAGCCCCCGGCGGGCAATATCTGAAGCCGCTTGCCAGCAGCCACAGCCATACCGCACCGGATGCGCAATTCCGCCAGGGCAGCGCGCTTTTCGAACGTGCACGACGGGCAGGCATTCGCTTTCATTACGGCGCGACAGTGTGGGGCGGCTTCGCGCCTGACGAAATCGCCGCACTTGTGGAAGGTGCCGCCATTACGTTCCGTCCGCGTCGGCTGATCCTGGCCCCAGGCGCGCATGAACGCCCGGTGCCGGTGCCGGGCTGGACTCTGCCGGGGGTGATGACCACCGGGGCGCTGCAAACACTCGCACGTGCGCAACGCGTCAGCCCCGCCGAAAGCGCGGTGATTGCGGGCAGCGGGCCGCTCAATCTGCAACTTGCGTGTGAATTGCTGGCGGGTGGCGTGCGTGTTGCCGCCGTGGTGGAAGCGGCCCCAGCGCCCGGGCTTGGTGCTTGGCGCGATGTGCTACGCCTCACGCGCGCCGCGCCTGATCTCGCCTGGGATGGGCTGCGCTACCTGGCCATACTGAAGCGCGCTGGCGTGCCGCTTTACTGGGGCAGTGAGATCATCGCCTGCGAAGGTGACACGCATTTCGAGGCGCTTCGCATCAACACACCGCAAGGAGAAAAGCGAATCGCCGCCGGCGTTGCCGCGCTCAATCTTGGCTTTCAGTCAGAAACAGGGCTGGCGCGCGCCTTGGGATGCACGCAGCGCTTCGCGACCGATGGTCCAGGCGCCGGATTAGGGCGGTTGGAAACTGTGAGTGATGCAGTCGGGCGCAGCAATATTGCCGAGGTTTTCGCCATTGGCGATGGCGCGGCGATTGGCGGCGCGCGGGTTGCCTTGGCGCGTGGGCGCCTGGCCGGCTTGGCGGCAGCGCGTGATCTTGGTTTTGGCGTGGGCGATGATGCCGAAGCGCGCGATGCGCTGGTGCGGGCCGAGGCATTTCAGCGTGCTTTATGGCGCATCTACGCCGCGCCAGCTTTTGATCCTGCATGTATCGCGGATGAAACCATCCTTTGCCGGTGTGAGGAGGTGTCCGCCGGAGAAATCCGTGCGGCGATCAGCAGTGGCGCGGCTTCGCTGCCTGCCATCAAGAAGGAAACGCGCGCCGGCATGGGACGCTGCCAGGGGCGCATGTGTGGCGCGACGCTGGCGCGCATGGTGGGCGTTGCGGCGCAGGAAGCGGATTTCGCCGCGCCGCGTGCGCCGATCAAACCCATCCCGGCGGCGTTACTTAGGCTCGAAGTGCCGGAATGGGGCGAAACGCCGGTGATTGCATCACCCGCGCCCATCACCTGGAAGACCGGCGCCGCCACCGCACCACAAATCGCGCGGCAATGTGATGTGCTGGTGATTGGCGGCGGCGTTGTCGGCCTTTCCACCGCGCTGTATCTTGCACGCGAAGGCGTGGATGTATTGGTGGCGGAACGCGGCGAGCCCGGCCTTGCCGCCAGCACCGCCAATGCCGGCAGCTTGCATGTGCAGCTTCTGTCTTATGATTTTGGTGACAAGGCTGAAGCGCTTGGTACCGCGGGGCCTGCCGTGGCGACCTTGCCGCTTGGGCCGCAATCCATCGCTCTATGGCGAGATATTGCGCGCGATGCGGGTGAGCCCTGCGGTATTCGTACCGAAGGTGGTTTGATGCTGGCGGAAACGCCGGAGGAGCTGGCCTGGCTGCGCGGCAAGATTGCCGTGGAACGCAGTGCCGGCATTGAAAATCACGTGATCGGCGCCAATGAATTGCGCGATCTGGCGCCTTATTTGGCGCATCGCTTTGCCGGCGCGGCCTTCTGCCCTGCTGAGGGCCAGATTGATCCTTTACGAGGCACGGCAGCGCTCTTGCGTCTGGCCAAGCGCGCCGGGGCGCGGATGGAAAGCGGGCTTGAGGTGCAGGCGATTGCACGTGAAGGTAGTGGCTACCTGATAAGCACCGCGCAAGGCCCAATTCGTGCTGGGCGCGTGGTGGTGGCGGCCGGTCCATGGTCTGGCCATATCGCGGGGCTGGCGGGTGTAAAGCTGCCAGTGGGTGGTCTGGTGCAGCAGGTAATCGCGACCGAGGCCATGGCGCCGATCATTCCACATCTGGTGGCCCATGCGGGGCGGCATCTTTCACTTAAGCAAGGCCCGCATGGGCATCTGCTGATCGGCGGTGGCTGGCCCGGCGCGCATGATCCCACCACGGGGGCCACACGGAATCTTCGCGCAAATATCCAGGGGAATCTTTGGATCGCGGGCCATGTGGTGCCGGCGGTGGAGGGCTTGCACGTGCTCCGCAGTTGGACCGGGATGAATGTGCATATTGATCGCGCGCCAATCCTGGGTCAGTTGCCTGGCCTGCCAGGCTTCTTCGCCGCTGTGACATCCAATGGCTATACGCTCGGGCCAATCGCAGGGCGCATCACAGCGGATGCGGTGCTGGGGTTGCAGCAACCTGATCCAGCCTTTTCGGGGGCAAGATTTGGTCGTTAGTGTTTATCATATAATCGCGTAACACCGCATCCTATCGTGTCCAGCATTAAATGGTTTGAGACCAAGTGGCGCTCCCGCCTGACGGAGTATCTTGCCAATCAGTTGGTGAAGTGTATCCGCGTTGATCTCACCGATAGTGCCGCGCCCTACATGGACATGGACCTGCTTGGCGCGAGACAGTTGTGTCGGCTACTGCGCGGCACAGCCTATGGTATTCGCGAAGGGCGCGTGATGCTCGACAGGCGCGACCGCAATCCGTCCAAAAGGGGCAGAATTTCCAAACCGGTCTATCGTGAACCCGCGCGTGGCGACTTTCACCTTACCGGCGCTTTCCAGCGCCGAGGCGCGCGACCAACACCGCGACTTGCTGCGCCGGCTTGGTTCGGCGGGCGATACGCTCTGGATTGCGAAGCTTGGCGACAGCGTCGCGGAGCGCAATCGCCGCGCCATTTGGGGGGCGGTCAATGCGCCGGGTGAAGAAGCCAGTGCCGGCAGGGATAGATTGCCGCCTGCATCGCGGGCGGTCAGGATGGTGGAGAGGGTGTGAGGGAAAGCCTCCAGAAAAGCCAAAAGGGTATCGCTGCTGGCTGATCTCCACGCTCCCTGGGGTTACGATGAACCAGAAATCCTCCTCTACTCAAATCGTCAGTTTGGTCCCAATAGGCGCTGACGCCGGGCAGTGTTGGATGATGTTGCGGCCATGCCAAGTGTGAAGGGCATAATGCTCTGCTTCGATGATTTCATGAAGGGCACGGATGATTTCAGGACCAAAATCAGCCGCTCAAGAAATGTCGGCAGGAAAGGCTTTGGGCCAAGGCGTGAACTCTATCCCCTCAGCGCCTACCAAAGCCCCGGCAGCCAGAGCGAAATTATCGGCGCGAATGTCAGTAAAATGATCCGCAGGATGTCTGAAACGACAAAGCCCGAGACGCCCTTGTAGGTTTCAATCATCGGCACATCCTTTGCGAGCGAATTGATCACAAAAAGATTCAACCCAAAGGGCGGTGAGATCATGCCGACTTCAACACTGACCAGCACCAGGATCCCGAACCAGACGAGAACCTGCTGAGCATCCAGCCCGAAATCCAATGCCAGCATCAGCGGAACAAATATCGGCAAGGTAAGCAGCACCATCGCCATGCTTTCCATGAAGCAGCCAAGGACGAAGTAAATGACCAGGATGGCGAAAAGAATGACGATGGGCGAAACATCAAGCATGGCAATTGCCGCCGAAAGCTCGGCTGGTACGCGCGAAAGCGCCAGGGCAGCGCTAAATAATTCAGCGCCCAGCAACATCAGGAAGATCAGCCCTGTTGTCTCGGCCGTTGAAAGAAGGCTTTCCTTGAGACCCTGCCAGCGCATCCCGCCCAATGTCACCGCCAGAAGCCCGGTTGCCGCCGCACCAACCGCAGCACCCTCGGTGGCGCTGAACCAACCCGCATACATGCCGGTGACAACAAGAATAAAGACAGTGATCACAGGCCATACGGCCAGAGTTGGCTTCAAACGCTGCCGCCATGGCAGACGTTCAGCCGGCGGTGCGGCATCCGGGTATAGCCGCGCGTAAATATGCACCACCAGCATATAGCAGATGGTCGCAAATATGCCCGGGATCACAGCCGCAATGAACAGGGTTCCGATACTTTGTTCTGTATAGATCGCGTAGATCACCAGAATGACAGAAGGCGGTATCAGAATGCCAAGCGTGCCGCCTGCGGCAAGCGTGCCGGTGGAGAGTGCCGGCGAATAGCCATGCCGACGCATCTCAGGCGCAGCGACCTGACTCATGGTCGCCGCCGTCGCAAGAGAAGAACCACAAATGGCGCCGAAGGCTGCGCACCCGCCAACCGTCGCGACAGCAAGACCACCACGCCAATGCCCGAACCAGGCACGGGCAGCGTTGAACAGGGCGCGATTGAGCCCGCCCTTGGTCGCGAAATCACCCATCAGCAGGAACAGGGGAATGACCGACAGCGTATAGGAAGAAAACTTGCTGAAGGTGATGCTGCGGAGCGTGGCAAATAGCGGTGACCAGCCCGTGATGGCGGCATAGCCCAGCCCGCCCACAAGCAGCATGGCGATACCAACCGGCATGCGCAGGCCAATCAGCAAAAGCGTTGCCGCAAACATCAGCAGACCAATATCGAAACCGCTCATCGGTCAGGAAGCCTTGCCCAGATGCTGCCGAATACGCGTATGTTCGAAAGCAACGAAGAAGGCGCTGATGGCCCACAGGATCAAGCCAAGTGACGCACCAGCGTAACCCCACCAATAGGGCAATTCCAGGAACATGGTGGCCCTTTCGCGTTCCCATTGAACCATTGTTCCGTCAAGAAGGCGCAAGGCTAGGACAGCGGCTACGAGTGCGACAATGCCGCGCATGAAAGCGTCAAGCCAGGCGCGACCCCTCGCGGGCATGCGCGCGGTAAAGACATCCACAATAACGTGGGAACCTTTCATTTCCCCATAAGGCAGGAACAGCGCCACGGCGACGCCGAGGCACATTTCGACAATTTCGGAATCGCCAAGAATGGGCCTGCCAAAGACACCGCGAATGACAGAAGCGCTGGTTACCGCAACGGCAACCAACAGAAATCCCCCGCCGATCAGCGCGGCGAAGGTTGAGAGCCTCTCAAGCCCTCTGCGCAGCCTGATCACGCGCGCGGCGGCTGGCCGGTAATCGCGAGCAGATCATTGAACATGGCGCGGCCATTGCGGCCACGCCGGTTCATCTCTCCGATCCAGGCATCGTAAACCGGCTGCACCGCTTGTTGCCAGCGCGCCTTCTCGGCTGCGCTGATCTCAATGATCTCGTTGCCTGCGGCGCGGGTTGCATCCACGGCGCCCTTGGTCTGGCTATCCCAGATTTCGCCCAGACGCCGCGAAAGCCCCTCTCCCGCATCGGCATCTACAACGGCCTTCAGATCGGGTGGTAGGCGATTGTATGAACGTTGGTTCATCAGTGTCAGGATCATGCCCTGAAAAAGACCGCCGGGCGGTTCAGTGTGGAATTTCGCAACTTCATAGAAACGATAGGGCTGCGTGATGGCCCAATTGATCAGCATGCCATCCACCTGGCCGCGCGACAGCGCCTCATAAACGCCAGGCAGCGCAATACCAACCGGTGTTCCGCCCAAGGCGGTGACGGCCTCACCAATCCAACGTCCTGCGACGCGCAGCCGAAGACCCTTGAAATCCTCGAGTGAACGGATCGGCTTGCGCGTGGTATGAACAAGCGCCCGGTCGGTAGCATTGATGCCAATCACCTTGATGCCTCGAAATTCATTATCGGCAAGGTGCTTCTGGATATAGGCGAAGGCCGCCGGGCTTTGCGTCGCAGACAGACCGGTATTGAGGAAAGGCAGTTCCAGGCCTTCCACACCCATGAAACGCCCAGGCGTGAAGCCAGGCACGGTCCAGATCATGTCAACAACGCCATCTTCCAATTGCTGGACCAGATCGCGCGCCTGACCACCAAGTTGCATCGCCGGATAGACTTCAATCTTGATCCGGCCGCCGGATGCCGCCGCTATTCTTTCCGCCCAGCGATCCAGATGCAGCGTATGGTCAAGCGACGTGGGTGAGGAAAAGGAATGCAGCCGAAAGGTGAATTGTGGTGCGCCTTGCGCCCGGGCAATGGCTGGCATTGCCAGCGCCAGCGCCACTCCGGCAAGGGTTCTCCGGTGGATCATG
Organism: Roseomonas sp.; assembly: GCA_044235135.1. GTDB lineage: Bacteria > Pseudomonadota > Alphaproteobacteria > Acetobacterales > Acetobacteraceae > Neoroseomonas. The sequence goes on from JBIIIE010000015.1 coordinate 7,233, forward strand.
TCACGCCTCTCCTTGCATGCAGGTTGAAGATTTAGCCTCGCATCAAGTCTGGCATCAATGCAAGGGCTCCATCCCGGCTGACCTGCTCCGCTGAAATACTGCCATTTTTCGGTAGAGTCTGTTTTTCGGGGAACGGACGCATGAAACGCCGCATGTTCAGCGATGAGCAGATCATCGGGTATCCGACATCAGCGCTTACGGGACCAAACTGGCGATTTGAAATCCTCCGCTCCAACCGCCCGTATGCCGGCCGAAAAGCTGGTGCGCGATATTGGCCATGCCACGCGCAAGCACCATTCCGCCAAGGGCAAGATCCGCATCGTCCTGTGAGGAGGTTGGCTAAAAATAACGTCATGAAATTATTCAAAAGTAGGAGCCAGAGAGCTTCGCCTTCACGGTTCCCTTTCCCGCAGCACTCGCCATCCAGCAGAACCGGCTCCCCTGCCCTGGCCAGCGCATAATCTCCCCTGAAAACAAGGGTTTTTCCGGCGTCCCTTGATGGTGCATGGGCGCAACATTCCGCCGTTTTCTCTCCAAAGCTTGAGGGTAGGCCGATTTTTCCAACAAGGTTTAACGCATTGATCTGAAATGAGTTTAGCCATGGCGCGGTGCGGCATGGTTGGGAGATGGATTGGTGGGGCAAGCGGGACTGGGGAGGCAAAATTGGGCGGCGTGCATACCAGTCAAAGGGTTTCTGGAAGGCGGCCCAGTCAATGATCGCGAGGAGCATGTCGAGCAGCACCCTATCCCGCGCATCCAGACGCGCGCAGCTACCGACGGCTTTCAGCCCGGCGCGGATACCTTAAAGCAGCGAGCCCAAGAGGAACGCGACCTTGGCGCGCGGTGGCTCAGGCGGCCTCGACCTCGAAGCCTTCGGCTGAGACGACGAGTTCCTCCATCGCCACCTCGCTGCCACCCTTGCCGGCGAGCGCCGGTCCAGTCCATTTCATCGGGCGCGCATTGATCAGCTTCCAGCGCGCCACCGGATTGCGCTGCTCATCGTTCAACGTGATCACGATGTTGCGTTGGATATTGGGGCTGCGCCGCCTCTCCGATACCCAGTTCCGGAAAATCGCCGGGTCAATGATACCACGCCTCAAGGTGATGTCGGCGGTCCTGTGCGGCCCGGGGATTTTGTGCATGTCGTTTCCGCGGCCGTCACCCTGGCGGTGTTCCATCAGCGTGATCTCGGTACCAAGGCCGCTCACATCGGAGAAGCCGCCGAACGCACTGGCCGGGGCCGTGCCGTCGTTGAACTCAACACGGAAGTTGAAGGCGCCGAACGGCGTATCGCGGGTTGGCATGGCGTTTCTCCCGCGCTCATCCCACGCTGTCGGCGGTCTTCTGGCCAATGCGGAAGATGACGAATTCAGCGGGCTTCAGCATGGCAACGCCGATGAGGCTGACGAGCCGCCCGTTATCGAGGTCGTTCTGCGTCATCGTCGAGCGGTCGCAGCGGACAAAGAACGCTTCCATAGGGGTGGCACCAAGCAGCGCGCCCTTGACCCACTCATTATAGAGGAAGTTGGATATGGTGCTGCGGATATTGGCCCAAAGCCGTTCGTCATTCGCTTCGAACACCGCCCATTGCGTGCCGCGGTCAATGGAGGCTTCGAGATAGAGGAAGTAGCGGCGGACATTGACATATTTCCATTCGGGATCGGAGGAGAGCGTGCGCGCCCCCCATACCCGGATGCCACGATTGGGCAGGGTGCGGATGCAGTTGATGCCAAGTGGGTTCAGCACCTCCTGCTCTCCGCCGAGCACTTCGCGCTGCAGGCCGATCGCGCCGGTCACGGTCTCGTTCGCTGGTGCCTTGTGGACGCCACGCTGCATGTCGTTGCGCGCGTAAATACCGCACACGAAGCCAGATGGCGGTAGGTGCAGCTCAAGCGGCGCGAGCGGGTCGGTGTCCGCCACCGGGTTCGCCACACGGATCCAGGGATAGTAAAGCGCGGCATATTTTGAATCGATGCGCGACTTCAACATGCGCACGCCTTCGGGCTCCAGCTGCGGCGGCGTGTCCAGCACGGCAATGCGATAGGCGCGGCGCGTCTCCGCATGGCCGATCAGCAGCTTGTTCACCGCAGCCGGCGTGGGATCGGGGAAGGCCGAGCTGCCGGGCGCGGCAACGATGGAAACCTCCTCAAGCGCCAACAGGCGGTCGAGCGCTTGGCCCCATTCTGTATCGCCCGGCGCTGATGCGCCATCATTGCCGCCGCTGATGGTAATGGTGCGATCCGTTGCGCCGCCAAGCAAAGCTGCGCGCAGCTTGAAGGCATCCACGCCGAGGCCCGCCACGATCATCAGCGGCGCCGCCGGCGCTTCGGCGGCCGAGGGTGGTGTCTCGCCGAGTAGCATGAGGGCATAGCGCGGATGGCTCGGATGAAAGCCGAGTGCGGCATATCCGGCGAGCAGGCCAGAGGCATCCGAGACTTCAACACGCAGCGTGATCACCTCCACCGCGCCATCTTCGCCGAGCGCGTTCCAGGCAGTAAGGTTCGTCGCTGTGGTCAGGATCGGGTCGGTGCCCATGATGAAATATTCGGCGCCCAGCCTCACCATGGTCCCCGCCGGCTGCTTCAGCGCGAGCAGCTTCGTGGTGGATAGCGCCTCAGACACCAGGCGCACGGTGAGCGCGGCGCCGCCGACCGAACCTGCGCGCAGCCGAACACGTTCCGCTTCAGCGGCTTCGGGGGTTTGCGTGGCTGCTTCCGCAGCTGCGGCGCTGGTGCCCGGCACACGCGCCACATAAAGCCGCCTGCCCCCATTGGCGAAGAAGGCGCGCGCGGCATGGGCGACATGGTTCGTCATCCGTGTGCCACCGATCATGAGATCATCAAGACCGCCATAGATTCTTTCGAAATCGGGAAACGAGGTCAGCAGCGGCGGTGTGACACCACTTGTGCCGGAACTGACCGGGCCGCGGCGTGTCATGCCAACGAAGGCGGCGGTGCTGGTGCCCACACCTTCGATGGATTTCGAGCGGAAGCTGATTTCCTCGACATAAACGGCGGGGGCAAGATATTCGGGCATCAGGGGCTTCCTGCGGGAATGACTAGGGCGAGGCCGGTCATGCGCGCATCCATGCGAGCCGCGCCGAGATCAGGCAGCAGCTTCGCGGCCAGCCCGACGACGGGAAAAGCCAAGCCAGGCAACAGCAAAAGCGCACCCGGGCCGCGTCCGTCAGCGCGCGCACCATCGGGCAGCCGCCATCGGCGCGGTCCAGCGTGACCAAGAGCGCGGCGAAGAACCCCGTGACGGCTGAGCCTTTGGTTGCTTCCGGTTGCGTTATGCTCACGCCCCTCGATCATGATCATTTTGGAAAAGGCTATCTGCGTGGGCTTACCGGATCAAGCGATGCCCAGCGCTTCAGGCATGGCCTTTTCCCTCCGCCGTGGCCAAGCTGCCCCATTCAGCGGAAGATCCGCCAATACCCAAAATGAGGTCTGGATACAGGAAGCCCGGAAGGGTCCCGTTTCGATCAGCTTGGGAAAGCCAGGCCGCGATGGAAAAGGCATCATGCTGATCCCCGGTGCGGTTAGCGCGGTCGTTGAGCGTTACTGCGGGCTGCTTCGCGCCTCCCGCGCAATCACCGCCAGTGCCGCGGATGAAATCGTGAGCTGCCCCAATATTTGCGTGATGTCACGGATATAGCCCCAGGTCTCAAACGGAGCCGGGTCTTGCGGCAGCATGACCAGGCTGCCTGGCGCCAAGGGTGGCCCGCCATTTTGCAAGAACCCTTGTCCCGCCGGTGCGGCCTCACCATTCGGCAGCACCACGAAAACGCGCGACGCATCGGCAAAGCGCTGCGCCCCGCCCGAGGCCTGGATATATTCCGCCGCGCGCCACCCCTGGCGAAAGGGCAGGCTGCCAGGGTTCAGCACCGCGCCGACCACTGTTACATCCTGCGGGCGCTTGGGCATGGCCAGCACATCGCCCGGTTCCAGCAGCATGTCCAAATCGGGCCGTGCCAGCAGGATCACCGGGTTGGCTTCCACCACCACGCGCCCGGCAGCGCGCGCTTCGCGCAGCGTCGCCGCCAATTCGCGCCCCGCTTTCATGGCGCCGCCCACATCCGCCGTGCCGCCGCGCGAACCGGGCAAAGCCTGCCCCGAGGCCAATTGCACCAGGCTGCTTTCCAGATCACGCGCGGTGCGCGCAAAGCCTTCCTGCTGGCGCTGGCGCACGCTTTCGCGGGTGAACACTGCGCCATAGGGGAAGGCCTCTGGCGTCAGCCCGCCGGCGCGCGCGATCACCTCCGAAAGCCGCTCGCCCCGGCGCAACTCATAACTTCCGGGGTTACGGAATTCGCCGAGCAGCAGCACGGGGCCGCTATCCAGCGCATCCTCGCGCCGCGGCACGCGCAGCGCCTGCCGGGGTGACACCAGCCTTGCCCCGGCGCCACCCATGCTCACGCGCGTCACTTGCCCTGTCAGCGCTGGGTTCGGCACCTCGCGCGCCACATCAGGCGCGCGCGGATTGCCAAGCGCGGTGACACCACCCGCAATCGCCAGTGCATCGGCCATGGGGGTATTTTCCATCATCGGGTAAAGGCCGGGCGCGCGCACCTCGCCGGTCACCAGCGCGGCATGATCCAGCAGGAAGCCCGCCAATTCCGGCACTTCCTGGAAAATACGCGGGCAGCGCGCATCGCCCATCTCTGGAAACCCTGTGGCCCGCGCATGGGCGAAGCGGGCGGGGGAGGCCTGCGCGGCCTGGGCAAGCTGCGTCAGCGCCACGCATTCGCCGCCCTGCATCGCGGTTGCCTCGCCCCGCAAAGCGCGTTGGATCGCGCTGCTGGCGAGCCATTGGATATCCGCGCGGGCGAAGACCACCACCTCATCCCCATCGCGCAGGCCTGGGCCCCCGCGCCCTTCCAGCGCACGCGCCAAATCAAAGCCGAGCAAATGGCGCTGCCCGCTCCGCTGATCCGGGCGCAGCACCACGGCAAAGCGCGTATAGGGATCGGGACCGAGCTGCCGATGATCCGCAATCAGCCCGCGCAGCGAAAGCCCCTGCCGGCCATTGGCGGCGCGGGTGATTGGCATCGCCACATGGCCCGAAAGGCGGATGGTATTGGCCGCCACATCGGCGCCTGGCCGGACCAGCAGCGCATCGCCGCGCTTGAGGCTGGCGGTCAGGGCCAGTTCGGCAAAACTCCGTCGCCCCTGCGCATCGCTTTGCTGGACCAAAAGCCGATTGCCGCTGGGGCGGAGCGGCCCGCCGGCCAGCGCCAGCGCATCTTCCAGCGGCATGGCAGCCTGTCTGGCCGGCAATTCATAAATGCCGGGCCGCGCCACATCGCCGGCGATCGCCACAACACCACCAAGCGGCGGCACCAGAATGCGCTCGCCCTCCCGCAAGGTCAGATCCGCTGCCCCCGGCGCATCGGCCAGCAACGGGTAAAGATCCACCTGGCGTGATCCCGCCGGCCCTTCAATCCTGATGGCGCGCAAGGACCCGCTTCGCCGCACCCCCTCAGCCGCTGCCAGCGCGTCCAAAACGCTCGCGAGTGCGGTCAGGTTTTGAAAGCCTGGGCGCATCACCTCGCCGCCCACAAAAACGCTGATCTGGCGGATGGCGCCGATGGAAAGGAACACTTCGGAACCGCCCAATTCCCGCGCCGCGCGACCCTCCATATCGGTGCGCAGATCAGCAAGGCTGCGCCCGGCCGCCGGGATGGGCGGCAATTCGGGCAGCAGCAGCATGCCATCCCGCCCGATCCTGAGGGAGAGCGTCTGCCGCGCCCGACCACGCAGCGCCACCACCACCTCATCGCCTGGACCCAGAATATAGGAACCGGGCAGGGCACCAAAACTCGGAGGCGGGGCGGCGCCGCCGCGGAAAGTGTCATAGCCGAATTGGCGGAGTTCCACCTGTTCCAGCCTTTCGGCGAAGAAGGCTTCGATGCTGGAAAGATTGGGCGCGGAGCGCGGGGCGGGGCTTGCCGCTTGCGGCGCCGGGGCCGCTGGCGCGGTGATGGCGGCTTCCAGGACTCGGGCGACAATCTCGCGCTGCGCGCCAGGGGGCAGGTTGGGTAGATTTGCGCCTCCCGGCAGGCTTGGCGGCAGGCTGGGCGGGGCGAGGAATTGCGCGCCGGGTTGCGCCTCGGCGGGCAGGATGGCGGCAAAAAACCATAAAATCAGGATGATAGGACGCAATTGTGGCGCCCTTCCGTGCCTCTCTTTTTTGGAGAATAATAACATAAGATACATCCAAAAAGATTATTGATTTTTACTTAACACAACCCTAGATTGTTATGCAACGATTCAAATCCCTTCAGGAGACGTAGCGTGCCAGGAGATATGGTTCTTGGCGAAGCCGGGCACTCAACGACCATCCTGCCCGGTTGGCGCGGTTGGTGGCTCAGTGCCGATGCGGCTTGGCGGCTTGGCCCTCGGCCCGTCGCGCTTTTCGCCTGGCATCGCCTGCGCCTTGCGACTGGGATCATCCGCCACGCCTTGCCGGATCGGCCAAGCCCGCTTGGCCCCTTTCTGCCCGGCGCCAGCGCGCTACCGATCACGCCGCGCGATTGGCACGGACCCTTTAACGCCAAGGCCCATGCGCTGGATGTCCTTGCGCGCCCCGGTGCCGATATTCGCGGCCTATGGGAAGCCCATCGCCTTGGCCCGCTGCTGACGCTGGCCCAAGCCGCCACGCATGACCCCGAAGGCCCGCATCTGAATCAAGCCGAAGCGCTGCTGGCCGATTGGGCCGCCGCCAACCCGCCCTTTCGCGGTCCTGGCTGGGCTTGCGCTCAGGAAGCGGCCTTGCGTGCCATGGGGATCAGCCTGGCGCTTGCCCTGCTCGGTGCCGATCGCCGCCTTAGCGCAGGGACGCGCGACTTGCTGGGGCTGCATGCGCGGCGCATCCGCGCCACGCGCGCCTATGGCGCGGCGCAGGATAATAACCACCCGATCAGCGAAGCGGCGGGGCTATTTATTTGCGGCCTGCTGCTGGGCCGGGTGCGGGACCAACGCGCCGGCGCGCGGGCACTCTTTCGCGCTGTTGCGCGGCTGGTCTCGCCTTGCGGGGCCTTTGCCCAGGCCTCACCAGCCTATCACCGGCTGATGTTGGATGTGCTGGCGATTGCCGAATGGTTCCGCCGCCGCCATGGCGCGCCGGGCTTTGGCGGGGCTTTCGCCGCGCGCGCTGCCGCCGCCACGCAATGGCTGGGCCGCGTCATGGCGCCCAATGGCGCCCTGCCCCGCATCGGACCTTGCGATGAGTCGGCCTTTGCCGATCTGTCCGGCTTTGGCGCGGGCGATGCGCGCGCCAGCCTGGAACGCGCTTCCCGCCTTTTCCTGGGTGCCGGCGCTGTCTTGCCGGATGATCCCGGTTGCCGCGCCCTTGGCTTGACCGCCCTGCCCGCCGCGCCGGCGCCACAGGCTGCCCATTGGCGCAGCGCCGGCTGGTTCGGGCTTGCCGGGACAGGCGGCGCACGCGGTGTGCTGCGCACCGGCGTGCCACTCCGCTTCCGGCCTGGTCAGGCGGATTTGCTGCATTTCGACCTTTGGGACGGCAATGAGAATCTGCTCCGCGATGGCGGCAGCGGCGCCTATCTGCCCCCGCCAGGCTTTGACTGGTGGCAAAACATGCTGGCCGGCGGGGCCGGCCATAACCTGATCACCTTTGACGATGCCGAGCCCATGCCACGGCTTGGCCCCTTCCTGTTCGGGCGCTGGCCACGCTGCCGGGCCATCCCCGATGGCGCCAAAACCCGCGATTGGCGCGGCAATCGCCATGCGAGGCGGGTTGAATGCCGCGGTCGGCTCTGGCGGGTCGAGGACCAAGTGGGCGGGGATTTCCGTGATCTGGCGTTGCGCTGGCGGCTTTGCCCCGGCGATTGGCGGCGCATTCCAGATGGTGTGGAAACTGCCAAGGCGCGCATTACCCTTGCCGCCGATGCGCCCTTCAGCCTGGCATTGATCCGCGGTTGGGAAAGCCCTGCCTATGGGCGGGTGGAGCCGGCACCGGTGCTGGAACTCCGCGCCCAGGCCCCAATCCGGCGGATTTTTACTGAAATTGCCCTGCCGAAAATGAGGCCAGGGTGATGCCGCTGCCGCTGCTGCTGATGGGGCTTTGGGCTTGGCGTGCCAGGTTGGCGCTGATCCTGCTGCTGCTATGGGTGGGGGGCGCGGCGGCCATCCTGCTTTGGCCGCGCGGCCATGTGGCGCGCGCCCAGGTGGCGCCGGCGGAAACCACGTCCTTCGCCATCTCTGCCCTGCTTTCGCCCCAAGCGCTAGGCCAAAGCCAAGCCCAGGATACGCGCCCCGGCGGCAATTTCGCGGTCTATCTGGCCGCGCTGCGCTCGCCCGAAGCGGCGCGGATGCTCACCACCGAAACCGCCCTTTTGCAGGTGATGGAGCGCACCCGCCAGGACTCGCCACTTGCGGGGTTGCGGACGTCATTGGGCCTCAATCGCGCGCTGGATGCAGATGATGTCCTGGCGTGGCTTGAACGATATTTATCGGTAAGTCAGAACCTTGGCAGCATTACCTGGAGTCTTGAATTAACCCACGCCGACCCCGGTTTGGCGCTGCAAGCCCTGATCAGCCTGCACCGCTTTGCCGAGGCCAAGGTGCGTGCGGATCTTGCCGATCAGGCCGCGCGCCGCGTCGCAGCCCTGGAGGCGCGGCTATCCGGCGAAAGCGATGTTTTTCTCCGCAACAGCCTTTATGATCTTCTGGCGCAGCAGCAACGCGCCGGGCTTGTGGTGGCAGCGGATGAGGCTGTGGCGGCGCGGCTGATCGCGGCACCGATGGTGGAGGCGCGCGCCTCTCGCCCTAATCGCCCGCTATTGCTTGGGCTTTGGGTGTTGGTGGTGCCTCTGGCGGTGCTGATGGGCGCGGCGGGGTTGCTGCTGGCGCGAAGCTCCTTCCGCGATGCCGCGCTGGTCACGCGCCGCCCCGCCATGCAGGGGGATTGAGGGTGCGGGCTGATGATGCGCGGCTTGCGCCGCCACTCGATGCGCTGGCCTGGCTGGCCGGGGTGGCCACGGCGCTGCTGCACTTCGCCGGGGCCTTGAAATCCATCCCCCTGATCGGTGCCTCGCCCATTGATTTTACGGTATTGACCGCCGCGCTGGCGCTACCACTGCTGGTGCTTTGCGCCATGACGCGGGGCTGGGTGATCGCGCCTGAAATCGGCCTGCCATTGGCAGCGATTGGGGCGCTTTGGCTCTGGTTGGTGCTGGCCGGCTGCTGGTCTGCCTCTGGCGCCGTGCTGGCGGCCAAGCTGCCGGAAATCACCCTGCTTGGGCCGGTCATGCTGCTGGCCGGGCTGGTGGTGGCGGGGGACGACACAGCGCTGCGTGGCTTTTGCGCGGGCGTAGTGGGTGCGGGGGCGGCGGTGGCGGCTAGCCTCACGGCCAATCTGGCAGAGGGCAGCGTAACGCTTGGCGGGCTGCCCGGCGCCGATCCGGAGAAATGGCGCATCGCCTATCAGGTGACAGGGCTTGCCATTGCAACGGCGGCGGCCTTGGCGGCGCTGCGCTGGGCAGAGGCCCTTGGTCCATGGACAAGGTTTTTTTGGTTGGGGTCGGCCCTGGCGCTGGCCTTCGGCGCCCTGCTGCCCGGCGGGCGCGCGGCGCTGCTGGCGCTGGTGCTTTGTCTGGTTGCCGGGCCGGTACTGATCCTGCTTCGGCGGCATAAACCCGGGCTGGCCGCGCTTTGGCTGCTTGTTCTGTTTGGCCTTGCTGGCGCTGGGCTGGTGTTCCTGGGGAACGAGCCCAGTCAAACCCACCGCGCCCTGGAACGCATCATCGCGCCGAATTTGCTGGAAAGCTCCGGCCGAGGACCGTTGTGGGAGGAGGCGCTGCGCCTCGCAGGCCAGACCATGCCTTTTGGTCTTGGTATCGGCGGCTTCAGCCTGGCGGCGGGGTTTGGTGAATGGCGCGGACGGCATCCGCATAATCTCGGCATTGAAGCTTTGGTCGAGGCCGGGCTGTCCGGTTTTGCCCTTTGGCTGATCGCCTTTGGCGGGGCGGGTTTGGTGTTCTGGCGGCTCGGGCGAAGCGCGCCAAGCTGGCGGGTGGCGCGGCTTTTGGTGCTGTGCCTGCCCATGGCGGTGACGCTGCAGGTTTCAACGGACCTCGGCAATCGCATGGCCTGGCTCACGCTTGGCCTTGCGCTTGGGATTGGGGTTACGGCGCGGGTGCCGATGATGGAGGCAGGGCATGTACGCGCTTTGGGGTAAGGCTGCGCTTGATCGCGGCGTGGCGGCGGTGGGGCTGGTATTGGGCGCCCCGGTCTTGGCGCTTTTGGCACTCGCGGTGCTGCTCGCCCTGGGTCGGCCGATCCTGTTTCGCCAGCGCCGCGCCGGGCGGCATGGCGCGCCTTTCACATTGCTGAAATTCCGCACCATGCGCGAAGGCACGGCGCCGGATGCGGTGCGGCTCAGTGGCTTCGGGCGCTGGCTCAGGGCCAGCGGGCTCGATGAATTGCCGCAATTGGTCAATATCTTGCGTGGTGACATGAGCCTGGTGGGGCCGCGCCCCTTGCCCTGCGACTATACGCCCTTCTTCAG
>JBIIIE010000224.1:0-5144 GCA_044235135.1 Roseomonas sp.
GGCACCTTCCATGCCGAACAGGGCATTGCCTATGGCTCCACCTATGTCGGTGGTGTCACGCCCGGCAAGGGCGGCACCACCCATATCGGGCTGCCAGTGTTTGATACGGTGGCGGAATGCGTGGCCGCCACGGGGGCCAATGCTTCCGTGATCTATGTGCCGCCGCCCTTCGCCGCGGATGCGATTCTGGAAGCGATTGATGCGGAAGTGCCGCTGATCATCTGCATCACGGAAGGCATTCCGGTCTTGGATATGGTGAAGGTGAAGCGCGCGCTGGATGGTTCCAAATCCCGCCTGGTTGGGCCGAATTGCCCGGGCGTAATCACGCCTGGCGCCTGCAAGATCGGCATCATGCCGGGGCATATCCATAAGCCGGGATCGGTTGGCATTGTCTCGCGGTCTGGGACGCTCACCTATGAAGCGGTGGCGCAAACCACCGCCGCCGGGCTTGGCCAATCAAGCTGCGTTGGCATTGGCGGTGACCCGGTGAAGGGCATGGATTTCATCGAGGTGCTGGAGATGTTCCTGGCCGACCCCGATACCAAATCCATCGTCATGATTGGTGAAATTGGCGGGCAATCCGAAATCCTCGCTGCCGAATACCTGAAGCGGGAGAATTTTGCCCCCGGCAAGCCGAACAAGCCGGTGGTGGGCTTCATTGCTGGCGCCACGGCGCCGCCGGGCCGGCGCATGGGCCATGCCGGGGCGGTGATTTCCGGTGGGGCGGATACCGCAGAAGCGAAAATGGCCGCCATGAAAGCGGCCGGGATTCACGTTGCGGATAGTCCTTCTGCGCTAGGATCCACCATGGTCAAGGCGCTTGGGGGCTGATCTCACCCTGTAGTTGATAAGGGGGGCTGCCGCAGCGGGCGTTAAGGCCTTATGCTGGCAGTCCTCGGCCTCGGTGCCGGGGCATTGCACGGCACCACAAGAACATATCCGCCGAACCCCGAACGGGGCAGCCTAGGCGGAAGGGAGAAGGTTGATGGCCGGAGTGGATATTATCGCAACCGCGATGACGGGGGCGAATGCTGCCTATCTTGCTGATCTCTACGCCAGATGGACGGAAAATCCCGGTAGTGTGGACCCGAGCTTTGCGGAGCTTTTCGCTTCGCTGAATGATGAGGCCCGCGCGGTATTGACCGATGCCTCGGGCGCGTCCTGGTCGCCGCGCATCCGGGGCGCTTTCGGGCCCGATCCGGAAAAGCCCGCCCCCGCCAAGGGCGCCAAGCCAGGTGCCGCAGACCCGGAAGCAACGCGCCGCGCGGTGCTCGATTCGATCCGCGCGCTGATGCTGATCCGCAGCTATCGCGTGCGTGGGCATTTGGAAGCGCGGCTTGATCCGCTCGGCCTGCAAGTGCCCAAATCCCATCCTGAGCTTGACCCCAAGACCTATGGTTTCACGGAGGAGGATTGGGATCGCCAGATTTTCCTGGATTTCGTGCTAGGCAAGGAAACCGCGAGCCTGCGTGAAATCCTCGCCATCTGCCGCGCTTCCTATTGCGGTTCGATCGGCGTGGAGTTCATGCATATCCAGGATCCGGATCAGAAATCCTGGATCCAGCGCCGCATTGAAGGCGCGCCCTGGAATAGCGCTTTTGATACCGCACAGAAGAATCAAATCCTGCAACAATTGACGGAAGCGGAAGGCTTTGAGGCCTTTTGTGCGCGGAAATTCGTGGGCACCAAGCGCTTCGGCCTGGAAGGCGGGGAGGCGACCATTCCGGCGGTGCAGGCGGTGATTGAAACCGCAGCCAAGCACGGTGCCAAGGAAATCGCCATCGGCATGGCGCATCGTGGCCGGCTCAACATGCTGGTCAATGTCGTGAAGAAGTCCTTCACCCAGGTATTTTCTGAATTCAAGGGCAATTCCAGCAATCCGGATGATACCGGTGGCTCAGGCGATGTGAAATATCACCTTGGTACCAGCACCGATATGGAGATCGCCGGCAATAAGGTTCACCTTTCCCTGCAACCCAATCCTTCGCATCTGGAAGCGGTTGACCCGGTGGTGGCGGGCAAGGTGCGCGCGCGCCAGGATATGTCGGGCGACATCAAGGGCCGGCGATCCGTCATGGGTATTCTGCTGCATGGTGATGCGGCCTTTGCCGGGCAGGGCGTGGTTTATGAAACCCTGGCCATGAGCCAATTGGTCGGCTATCGCACCGGGGGAACGGTGCATATCGTCACCAATAACCAGATCGGCTTCACCACCGTGCCGGTGCATGCCTATTCCGGCCTCTATTGCACCGATGTGGCGAAATCCGTCCAAGCGCCGATCCTGCATGTGAATGGCGATGACCCGGAAGCGGTGGTGTTCTGCGCGCGGCTGGTTTCCGAATTCCGCATGGTTTTCGGTGCGGATGTGGTGCTTGATATCGTCTGCTATCGCCGCCACGGGCACAATGAAAGCGACGAACCGGCCTTCACCCAGCCGCAAATGTATAACCGCATTCGCGAATTGCGCACCACGCGCACGCTTTATGCGGAACGCTTGGCGCAGGAAGGCTCGGTCCCGTCTGAATCCTCCAAGGCGATGCTGGATGCCTTCAATGCGCGGCTGGAAGAAGCTTTTGAGGCTTCACAATCCTTCCGCCCGAATAAGGCGGATTGGCTGGAAGGGCATTGGTCCGGCCTCAAGCCCGCCGGTTCCACGGATGAGGCAGAGCAGCTTGACGCAACATCGGTCACGCCGGAGGTTCTGAAGGAAGTTGGTGAGGCGCTTTGCCGTGTTCCGGCGGAATTCGGCGTCAATTCCAAGATCGCGCGGCAATTGGAACAAAAGCGTCAGGCGATTGAAACCGGAGAGGGTATTGATTGGGCCACCGGTGAAGCGCTTGCCTTCGGGTCCCTGCTGCTGGAAGGCCATCGTGTGCGCTTGTCAGGCGAAGATGTGCAGCGCGGCACCTTCAGCCATCGCCATGCGGTGCTGATTGATCAGGCAAGCCAGGCGGAATACACGCCGCTCAATAATATCCGCGCCGGTCAGGCGAAGTTTGAAGCCTTCAATTCGCTGCTCGCGGAATTTGGCGTGCTGGGCTTCGATTACGGCTATTCGCTGGCCGATCCCAAGACTTTGGTGCTTTGGGAAGGGCAGTTCGGCGATTTCGCCAATGGCGCGCAGGTGATCATTGACCAGTTCATCGCCTCGGGTGAGACCAAATGGCTGCGCATGTCGGGCTTGGTCATGCTGCTGCCGCATGGCTATGAAGGGCAGGGGCCGGAACATTCCTCGGCGCGGCTGGAGCGTTATTTGCAGCTTTGCGCTGAGCGCAATATGCGCGTTTGCAACTTCACGACGCCGGCCAATTACTTCCACGCGCTGCGCCGGCAGATGAAGGCGAATTACCGCAAGCCGCTTGTGGTGATGACGCCGAAATCCTTGCTGCGTCATAAGCTTGCCATCAGCAGCTTGTCGGAATTCGGCCCCGGCAGCGGTTTCCGCCACGTGATTGATGAGGTGGATAAGATCGCGCCACCCAAGAAAATACGTCGCGTCGTGCTGTGTACCGGCAAGGTCTATTATGATCTTTTGCAGGAACGCCGCGACAAGGGCATCAAGGATGTCGCGATTGTGCGGATGGAACAGCTTTATCCCTTCCCGCGCATCAGCCTGCCGCCGGTGCTGGCGCAATACCCGAATGCCGAAGTGGTCTGGTGCCAGGAAGAACCGGAAAACATGGGTGCCTGGAACTTCGTGGATCGCAAGATTGAAGCGGTGCTGAAGACGCTGGATATCAAGGCGAAGCGCCCCGACTATGTGGGCCGGGAGGAGGCGGCGAGCCCCGCCACCGGCCTTGCAAAAGTGCATCAACAACAACAGGAAGCATTGGTGCGCGCGGCCCTGGTGGGCTGAAGCGCATTGGTTTTGGAACGGATCGAGCAATGACCGATATTGTCGTGCCCACCCTGGGCGAAAGCGTTTCTTCCGCCACCGTCGCGCGTTGGCTGAAAAAGGCAGGCGACGCCGTGGCGGCAGATGAGCCCTTGGTGGAGCTTGAGACCGATAAGGTGACGGTGGAAGTGAATGCGCCAGTCGCCGGCGTGATTGCCGCCATCGCCGCCGATACGGGTGCGGAAGTTGCCCCCGGCGCGGTGCTGGGCAGCATTCAGGCCGGCGCTGCCGCTGCGGCCAAGCCCGCGGCCGCCACACCTGCGCCTGAGCCCAAGCCCGCTGCCGCCCCGGCGCCCGCGCCTGCCGCCGGTTCGGGCCATGCGCCCATGCCGGCGGCGGCCAAGATGATGGCCGAAACCGCTGCTTCTGCCGCCGCGATTGGTTCTGGCACGGGCAAGGATGGGCGCATCACCAAGGGTGATGTGCTGGCCTATCTGGCGCAGCCTGCCGCAGCACCCACGCCCGCCCCGGCAGCGCGCGCTTCCCGCCCGCCGGAAGCGGGTGAAGAACGCGTGAAAATGACGCGTCTGCGCGCCACCATCGCGCGCCGCTTGAAGGAAGCGCAGAATACGGCGGCCATGCTGACCACCTTCAATGAGGTGGATATGTCAGCCGCCATGGCGCTCCGTTCCGAATACCGCGATGCCTTTGAAAAGCGCCATGGCGTGAAGCTTGGCTTCATGTCCTTCTTCGTGAAGGCGTGCATCGCCGCGCTCAAGGAATTCCCCGCAGTCAATGCTGAGATTGATGGCGATGAAATCGTCTATAAGAATTTCGTGCATATGGGCATTGCGGTGGGCGGGCCTTCGGGCCTGGTGGTGCCGGTGCTGCGCAATGCCGATACCCTGGGCTTTGCTGAAATTGAAAAGCGCATCGGCGAATTTGGCAAGCGCGCGCGCGATGGTGCCTTGAAGCTGGATGAATTGGCGGGTGGTTCCTTCACCATCACCAATGGCGGTATCTACGGTTCGCTGATGTCCACGCCAATCTTGAACCCGCCGCAATCGGGCATTCTGGGCATGCATAAGATCCAGGATCGCCCCATGGCGGTTGCTGGCAAGATCGAAATCCGCCCGATGATGTATATCGCGCTGTCCTATGACCACCGCATTGTGGATGGCAAGGAAGCTGTCAGCTTCCTTGTGCGCGTGAAGGAAAGCGTCGAAGACCCGCGGCGGCTGATGCTGGATATCTAATGACGGGTTCAAAGGGTCATTCGACCCTTTGCGGGTGGGTACGGGAGGGCAGA